>DATNHU010000227.1:0-3621 GCA_035604795.1 Candidatus Limnocylindrales bacterium | reverse complement strand
GGAAGGTATTCGCAAGCCGCTTGCCAAGCTCGATCCAACACTGGAGGGCGCGCTCGATAATGCAAAGAAAAAGATGCTGTATCAATTCAATAAGCTGAGCGGAAAGTCCGGGCGTGCCGTAGATTTTCGGAATGGCGTTTTGACTCGCCACGAAAAAACAATCCTCCATGCGCTTCTTCCTGGGCATGATTTGCAGGAGCGGTCATTGAGTTTGCTTCCGTTCCTGTCACGAAATGGCCTGACCCTTTTCGATCAACTTGGCAAGAATGCCGGATTGGGAGCCGCCGCACATCGCATGGTGCGGCTCTAAAAGGAATGAGCACACTCGTGGCTGCGGTACTATTTCTTAAAATTTCCGGCTACAATGCCGTCGAGGACCTTCACACTAAAAAATTCTTGAGGAGATTTCGATGAAGATAACGCCGGGCAAGCAGAAGGGGCTCCAAGCGGTCGCAAATTCGCATGGCATAATCGCCGCGGCGGCCATGGACCAGCGAGGCTCGCTGCGGAGCTCGATCGCCAAGGATAAAGGTGTGGACAAGAAGGCCGTGACCAGCGAAATGATGTCCGAGTTCAAGGAAGCTGTAGTGCGCGTGCTCACTCCGCACGCCAGCGCCATTCTCTTGGATCCCGAGTTTGGCTTGAACGCTGCCAAACAGCGCGCGCGCGGATGTGGCTTGTTGCTGGCCTACGAAAAGAGCGGTTACGACAACACCCAGCCCGGCCGCCTGCCCGACTTGCTGGATGACTATTCCGTTCGTCGCGTCGTGGCAGCCGGGGCCGACTGCGTAAAGATCCTGCTTTACTACAGCCCGTCTGATCCTGCGCCCATTAACGAACTGAAGCACGCCTGGGTAGAACGCATCGGCGCGGAGTGCCAGGCCGCCGACGTGCCATTCTTCCTCGAATTCGTCGGCTACGACGAAGGTTTGGACGAGAAGGGCATCGAGTTCGCGCGCAAGAAACCCGAATTGGTGAAGCGCAGCATGGAAGAGTTCTCCAAGCCCCAATATGGCGTGGACGTCCTGAAAGTTGAAGTACCGGTGAACATGGCTTACGTCGCGGGCACGCGCTCTTGCAAGGGAGACTCAGCCTACACGCGGGATCAGGCCAAGGACTTTTTCCGCAGCGCCGCCGCGGTGGCCAAGAAACCGTTCATCTATCTTTCTGCCGGGGTAAGCAACGAAACATTCAGCGAGACACTGGAGTTGGCCGCCGAATCGGGCACCAATTTTTCAGGCGTGCTCTGTGGACGTGCCACTTGGAAGGAGGGCATCCCCGTTTACGCGAAGCAGGGGGTAAAAGCCCTCGAAGATTGGCTGTCGAACCAGGGGGTTGCCAACATCAAGAACGTAAATGACCGGATTGTCGCTGCCAAGGCCTGGTTTGCGTTTTATGGCGCCTCGTCGCCGGCCGCATTGAGTTAATTGCTGCGCATTGGCTCTGCCCCAACAATATGACAGATGGTTTGAGAGCGCCTCTCTTGCGCCGTTATCCACCGCCCCTATTCCTGTGATCTAAATCGGTTGAAACTATTTTCCCCGTCATTACGTCACTTCACGCAGGTCAGGGTGTCAATTTCCTTGCTTATTGCAATTCGACCTTGTCCGAAATAGCATCGGCCATTCCTACTATCCGTAGGATAGGGCACAGTCTTGTGGAGAGGATAATAGAATGACTCAAAAGTCTTTTGGCTCTGGCATGTGGCTGCTCGTGATCGCGCTGGTCGCCGCCGTGGCGGTTCCGGCATTTTCCCATTGGAACGGAGCGTCGCGTGAGTTTCCTCCGGCCCCGTCGATGAAGGATCCGGATTTGGGCGGCTCGCTGAAGAATCTTGAATTCCGCAACATCGGCCCGGCGACCATGGGCGGGCGCATTGACGACTATGCCGTGGATGAAAACAACACGGACATCATTTACGTGGGCACCGCTGCTGGCGGAGTGTTCAAGACCATAAATGGTGGCACCACCTGGACTCCGATATTTGACCACGAGATCACCGGCTCCATCGGCACGATTGCTATCGCACCCTCTTCGCATGACGTCGTCTGGGTCGGCACTGGCGAGGCCAATAACCGACAGAGCGCCTCCTATGGCGCTGGAGTTTACCGCTCGCTCGACGCCGGCCACACCTGGACACACATGGGCCTTGACGCCACACAAGCCATCGGACGCATTCAGATCGATCCACGCGACCCCAATACGGTCTACGTTGCCGCTCTAGGCGGACTGTGGGGCGCTAACTCCGAGCGCGGTGTTTACAAAACAACCGACGGGGGCAGAAATTGGACCAAATCGCTCTTCATCAGCGAGAACACCGGCGTAACCGACCTCGCGCTTGATCCGAACGATCCCGGCACGCTTTATGCCGCGGCGTATGAGCGCCGCCGCACGGTTTGGGGATTCAACGGCGGCGGTCCCGAGGGTGGCATTTACAAGACCACCGATGGCGGCACCTCTTGGACAAAGCTCACCAAGGACATGCCCTACGAGCACGGCGGCGACGTCGGCCGCATCGGGCTGGCAATTTTTCGCCGCAATTCAAACATTGTTTACGCCCGCATTCAGCACGCCCAGGGCGGGATTTTCCGCACCGAGGATAAAGGCGCGACGTGGACAAGGATGAGCGACATGGATTCCCGCGCCATGTACTTCGGGATCATGGGAGTTGATCCAAATAACGATTTGCGCGTCTGGGCGCCTGCGGCCGCATTGTATTTCTCTGAAGATGGCGGAAAGACGTTCAACACGGTTCGTGGCGGCGGCGTTCACAGCGATTACCACGGATTCTGGATTGATCCTCACGATTCCAATCACATGATCGTGGGCGTTGACGGCGGAATATATTTCACTCGCGATATGGGACGCACCTGGGATCACGACGCTGTCATTGCTATCGGCCAATTCTATGAAGTCACCGCCAACAACGAACGGCCTTACAAGGTTTGCGGGGGGTTACAGGACAACGGAAGCTGGTGCGGTCCTTCCATGTCTTTGACAGGCGGAGGCATCGCCAATTCCGATTGGGTCAGCGTGGGCGGGGGCGACGGCTTTTATAACCGTCTCGACCCGGTGGACGCGAATATTGACTACGGTGAATCACAAGACGGCAGTCTTTTTCGCCGCAGCTTCAAGACCGGCGAATCCAAGAGTATCCGCCCCATCCCGAAAAAAGACGAGCCTCCTTACCGCTTCCAATGGAATTCTCCCATTGAAATCTCGGCGTTTGATCACAAGACGATTTATTACGGCGGAAATTTCCTCTTCAAGTCGACCGACCAGGGTGATCACTGGGTGAAAATGGGCCCCGATCTGACTAACAATGGGGACCGCCGCACGCTGAAAATCCTAAATATCCTTCCAACCAAGGATGAGATGTCCCGCGAGGATGGCGTGGAGTGGTGGCCCTGCATCACGGTGATCGGCGAATCGCCGATGAACAAGGACGTGATCTGGGTGGGTACGGATGACGGCAATCTTCAAATTACTCGTGATGGCGGCAAGACCTGGAAGAATGTCGCTGACCGGGCGCCCGGAGTGCCGAAGGGGACTTATGTCAGCCGCGTTATCGGCTCCAAATATGCCGAAGGCACCGCGTTTGCAGCATTCGATGGCCATCGC
>DATNHU010000226.1:0-5598 GCA_035604795.1 Candidatus Limnocylindrales bacterium | reverse complement strand
CGGGGCCGAACGCTACGAAATATTTGGCGTTCGTCGATGACAATGTGGCTGGTGGCGGGGCTCTCTCCACGCGCGAGGGCGTGGCCGGGATATTTGGGGCCAGCACACTTCCGGAATTTCGGAGACGCGGGGTGCAGAGGGAATTGATTCGTGTGCGATTGGACGCGGCGCGAGCGGCGGGGTGCGATATTGCGCTGACATTTACTCAAGTGGGGAGCGGGTCCCAAAGGAATTTGATGAGGAATGGATTTCGGGTGGCGTCTACGAGGGCGAAGTATACGAAGGAGTTTCGGGCGCAGTGAGAGGTCATTGTTAAGTGATCGGGGACAGATCAAGTACAAAGGCTTTACCGCAGAGGCACCCTTCGGCTTCGCTCAGGGCAGGCTCCGATCACACAGGTCGCACGGAGAATTTGGAAGCGGCTTTGGCGGCGTATTCGATCGCAGCTTCGAGTATTAGTTCCCCTGGGACAAGTCGAGAAATCAGACCAAGTGATAGTGCTTCCTTTGCATCCACTGTGCGGCCAGTGGTCATCAATTCCATTGTAATGGTGTGGCCATTGGGGCCTAGGATGCGCGGGAGGCGTTGCGTGCCTCCCCATCCGGTGATGATGCCGAGCGAGGCGCCGCGATGAGCGAAAATGGCGTCGGGCGTGGCGATACGGGCGTGGCAGGCCAGCGCGAGATCGAATCCGCCGCCCATGCAGTAGCCGCGAATTGCGGCGACTATGGGCTTGGGGCAATTTTCGATCATACGCATTACAGATTGTCCGAGCGCGGCAAATCGGAGGGCTTCGACGGCGGTGAGTGCGGAAACTTCCATCAATTCGGCGCCGGCGGCGAAACATTTTTCAGTTCCGGTGATTACGGCGGCGGTGAGATCCGGCGAAGAGATGAAGCCCGCGAATTGGTAGCGAATCTGCTTGAGGGCGGATTGTGTGAGGCGGGGGAAATTGTCGGCGGCGGTTAATTGCAGGAGAAGGACGCCGGTGTGAATGGATGCGGCGATGGAAGTCTCCTGATAAGAGGCGGAGGAAGCAGAAGTGATGCTTGACGCGTGCGGATGAGGAGAGGAATCGCCGGGCACGGCGATCAGGCGCGCTGCGGAAGGCGACCGCGGATGAAGCCGACGATGTCCTGTGTGGATGTGCCGGGAAGAAAAATTTCGGCGATGCCCGCTTTTTTAAGGCCGGGGATGTCGGCCTCGGGAATGATGCCACCGACGAGGACCATTACATCATCCATGCCCTTTCCGTGAAGCAGAGACATCAGCTGGGGGCAGAGGGTGTTGTGCGCGCCGGAGAGGATGGAGAGGCCGATGACGTCCACATCTTCCTGGAGGGCGGCGGAGGCGATCATTTCTGGAGTTTGTCGGAGGCCGGTGTAGATGACTTCCATGCCGGCATCGCGGAGGGCGCGGGCGATGATTTTTGCGCCGCGGTCGTGGCCGTCCAGGCCGGGCTTGGCGATGAGGACTCGGATTTTTTTATCGGGCATTCAATCTCCGGGACTGTCAGGTGATGGCGACTTCCTCGAAGGTGCCGAAGATTTCGCGCAACGCGTCGCAGATTTCGCCGAGCGTGGCGTAGGATTTTACTGCGTCGTAGATGAAGGGCATTAGATTTTCGGTGGACTTTGCGGCAGCGCGCAGAGCCGCTAGGCGGCGGGCGACTTCGTCACTGCTGCGCTCGGCCCGCAATTGTTTCAGGCGGGCGGACTGGCGTACGGCCACGGACTCGTCGATTTGCAAAGTTTCGAGGGGCTTTTCCTCGCTGACATAATCATTCACGCCGACAATGATTTTTTCCTTGCGATCCACCTCGAGCTGATAACGGTAGGACGCTTCGGCGATTTCGCGCTGCGGATAAGAGCGCTCGATGGCGGCGACCATTCCGCCCAGAGCGTCAATGCGCTCAATGTAATCCCACGCGCCACGCTCGACCTCCCCCGTGAGAGTCTCTACGAAATAGGAGCCGCCGAGTGGATCGACGGTGTTGGTGACTCCACTTTCGTGGGCGATGATTTGCTGCGTCCGCAAGGCAACTGTGGCAGCGAATTCGGTGGGGAGAGCCCAGGCTTCGTCGAGAGAATTGGTGTGCAGGGATTGCGTGCCGCCCATGACGGCGGCCAGCGCCTGAATCGCGGTGCGGACTACGTTGTTGTAAGGCTGCTGCGCAGTGAGAGAGCACCCCGCGGTTTGGGTGTGGAAACGCAGCGCCCAGGTGCGCGGGTTTTTGGCGCCAAACCGTTCGCGCATGGCCTTGTACCAGATGCGCCGCGCGGCGCGGTACTTGGCGATCTCCTCGAAGAAATCGTTGTGCGCGTTGAAGAAGAATGAAAGCTGCGGTACGAACGCGTCCACATCCATGCCGCGGCGGATGCCCCAGTCCACATACTCTATGCCGTCACGCAATGTGAAGGCCAATTCCTGAATGGCCGTGGAGCCCGCTTCGCGGATGTGATAGCCGCTGATGGAAATGGTATTGAACTTCGGTGTGTGCTTCATACCGAATTCAAAGGTGTCAATCACCAGGCGCATGGAAGGGGCTGGTGGATAGATGTATTCCTTCTGTGCGATGTATTCCTTGAGGATGTCGTTCTGAATCGTGCCGGAAATTTTCTTCCAGTCGGCGCCCTGCTTTTCGGCCACGGCAAGATACATGGCCCAGATGACCGCGGCGGGAGAGTTGATGGTCATGGAAGTGGTCACGGCGCCGATGGGAATCTGGTCAAAGAGGACTTCCATGTCGGCGAGCGAGCTGATGGCCACCCCGCACTTGCCGACTTCGCCTTCGGAGAGAGGATGATCGGAGTCGTACCCCATGAGCGTGGGCAAATCGAAAGCGACGGAAAGGCCGGTCTGGCCCTGGCTCAGCAAATAGCGGAAGCGCTGGTTGGTGTCTTCTGCGGCGCCGAAGCCCGCGAACTGGCGCATCGTCCACATCTTGCCGCGATACATGGTGGCGTGAATACCGCGCGTATAGGGCGGCTCGCCGGGGAAGCCCAAATCGCGCTCAGGCGACCAATCGGCCAGATCGGCCGACGTATAAAGGCGGCGTATGTTGTGATCGGAGAGAGTAGTGAACTTCTCCTGGCGTTCGGGGGATTTTGTGAGTGTGGGATTAAGAGTTTGCTGCTCCCAGGCCGTTTCCTTCGCAGAAGGTTTGCGGACGGAGGGGGCTTGAGCGGTGCGAGGTTGTTCGGGCTTGGATGGTTCGATGACGGTCGAGCCCGACTTCGGCTTTTCGCTCATGGATGATCTCCCCGGGAACCGCAAAATATTAGTTTACGGCAGTGAGTGGTTCGTCGCAAGCATGGGGACTCACGATAGTTCAAAAAAACCGGCCCGGAAAAAATATCCGGGCCAGCGGTAATAGTCGATTTTGTAACAACTACTCTTGTGGATTGTCCGTGATTATTGAGCCGTCGGCATGAGTGCCGGGAATCAACGTGTCGCGATTCAACAGAGGGTTGGCGGGCTTGTGCGCGTCGGCGACCGTGATGTTGTTAACCTGCAAAGTGCGTCCCATAACGTTGTCGAAATTTACCTTGGCGATCACCAGATTGACGCGTGCCAGGACTTCCTGGCCTGCGGCGCTGGAAAGCAGTGCCAGCTGTTGCGTGACCGCAAAGACCGTGGAAGCGCCGAGGGTCAGTTTCTTGTTCTCATCGTCATAGGCAGTTTGTTGAAAATCTTTGGCTTTGATTGCCGAAGCCAGGGCGGCTCGGGATTGCTCGAGCTGAATCTGAGCATTGCGAATGGCCACGGCAATGGCATTTTGTTGCTGCTGCAGTTTGGTTTGATCCTGGCGCTGAAGGAGAATCGACTGGATGCTCGTTCCCTGAGCGGCACGGTTTAGGATGGGGACAGTAAAAGTAAATTGCGCGTTATATCCGGGGAACTGATTGGTGAAGATTTGGTCTAGCGCGTCGCCAAGGCCTGTGCTGGTGGTAGGCGTGGCGGGCGGAGCGATCACGGGGCTGGACGTGAATTCACCTGGAATGGGAACACCGTTCGCACCGACGATTGGATTATTGAGATTGGCGACAAATTGTCCAGGGAGCACAGATCCGCTATTGATTTTGACACCGGCGAGCGAGGACCACGTGTAATTGCCCGTAACGCTCAGAGTAGGCAGGAGAGCGTTGCGGTTGGCCCGGACAGTGATGTCGTCACTCTTTAGATTCACGATGGATTGCTTGTAATCAGGCCGATTCGACAACGCTTCGCGGACGGCCTGGTCGAGAGGCATATTTTCAACCTGGTCAGGAATATAGGTGGTGTCCGTGGGGACAACCTCAAAATTAAGTTGAGTCGCCGCAATCGGGTCACGGGTCATAGCGGCGAGCAGGATGAGCTCCTGTTGACGCTTGTTCGTGTTGGCGTTCACTAGTGCTGTCTGTGCGGCGGCCAAGGAAGCCTCAGCGGTAACGACGTCCAAAGGCGCCATTGTTCCGATCTCAACCTGTTTCTTGTCTGCATTGACGAGAGTTTGAGCGGAATCCACGGATTGCTGCTGGACGGCAATGTTCTGAATAGCAAAGACAAGCTGCCAGTAATCATTTTGGACGGCGGTAACCGTAGTGATCACCTGTTGCTGAAAGGCCAGATCCTGAAACTTCTGGGTATTTTGCGCAATTCTTATGAAGCGCACATTGGGGAGAATTCCAAAACCGTTCAGCAATTGCTGGGTGACAGAAACGCTCATGGTAGACGAGATCTGGGGATTGAAAGACGAAGCAGTCGCGCTGTTGGACAGCCGACTATTGTTCTGTGTGATGGTCAGGTTCGTGCCTGTCTCAAATCCCTGATTGTATGTGATGTTGCCAGATGCATTATGAGAGGTGAAGGAAGAGATGCCCGAACCAACACCGGTGGTGAACGGGTTGCTGACCGGAGAAGTGCTGGTTCCACCGCCCCCATTGAGGATCAGACGGGGATCAAAGCTGAGGTTGGTGCCATTGCTGGATTCGGCAGAGAGAATCTGAGCATCAGCAATCCACGGGTTGTATCGCACCACGTCAATGTCAATACTGTTTTCGAGCGCCAGCGTGATGGCGTCCTGCATGCTGATCATCAATTTCCCGTCCTTGATCATCTGCTGAAGAAGGCTGGTGTTCGCGAAGTTTGGCGCGGCGATGTGAATCGGCCTATAAGGACCGAGGAGATCAGGGAAGGCGCGGTTGCCGTGCAAATATTCTCTCTCCCCCTGATCCGAAGTTTTCTTTGGCTGGGGCGGAGTCGGCGGCTGGCCTTGAGTCTGCCCCGTGTTTGGCGGCGGATTCTGCCCTTGTTGCTGTGGAGACTGGCCAAAGGCCGGCGCGACAGGCGCTAAGGTGACCGAAAGGGCCAAAACCAGAACTCCGAACGTACGCATATACCTAACCATAATTCGCTTTTCCTTTCCTTCTCTTGATTTCCGATTTAGCAGGACGTATGACTCCAAATGAGTTAAACGTCCCAGAGGGCTTGTTTGTTTCAATTTTTTCCGCCAGTGAGCGTCTGAAGCGGCGTCGAAATTTGGCATGGCCCGGGAACTACTACAGGCTTTCCCCCAACTCGTCGTTAGGAGTCTACCAGCCACGGAGTATCCTTGAC
>DATNHU010000225.1:0-2913 GCA_035604795.1 Candidatus Limnocylindrales bacterium | reverse complement strand
TGAGCTTCAAGCTTCCTTCACTGTTGGACTCCAGCGAAAGGCTATCCAACAGGAAAAAACTGCCAGACCGTTCCAGGCTGTTGATAAACGAAACCAAGTCCGCGTACTGACCTTGCGTGGTGATCGTGACGGTGATCTCCTGTACGCCGCGCTTTTCGACCACTTTCGGACGAAAACGCGTCGAAGTAATCTGCAAATGGGAATCCTTGGCCAGTTGTCCGAGGTCGTCGACAACGGAAGAATATCCAGCGGTACCAGGACGCAAATCCTTTTGATAAAAAGTATCGGTTTCGGATTCTACTGTGGGGAGGCTCTTGCGGATATCTTCAGCCCGGCGCACATCCGCGGCGATGAGGTCGCGCCGCTGGTGCAGCAGCTTAATTTGCAGATTCGATGCTGTCGGCGAGGCCGCCAACGACCAATTGACGCCCAAAAGTATGATGTCAAGAATCAGGACCACCGCGATGACGGCCCGGATGAGGTTTTTCCGATTTGTGGGATTCCCGGTCATTCATCAGCTCGCAAGATACCAGGCCGTCAAATCAAAGTTGATCAAATCGCCATCCGCTGAGCGCTGCGAACGCGTTTCCGACGACAGCGCGACGTGTGAAAAGGAAGGCGAACCTTCCAGGGCCTTCAGAAATTTTAGCCCCGCTTCGTCCGAAGTCGCGCCCACTGTAAGATTTAGTTCGACGTGGCCGGCCACCAGTTTCGGCGCAATTTTAGTAACTCGAACACCTACGGGAAGTAGATGCTCAAAATCCATGAATATGCGGGTCCACGGGAAACTGCGCTCCTGGATGAGCTCGTTGAGGAACGCCGACCTGTCGCGAACATCCAGGATTCTCGGATCGTTGAAGAAGCCCTCAACTCCCGCGCGGCGGATATTGAGCTGCGTAATCTCATTTTGAAGCTGTGCGATTTCAGTGCGGCGCGCCTCGTCGGCTTTGCGAACGCCATAGGCGCGCCAAGCAAGCCCAACGAGAGCGATGACCGCAATGATGCCAATAATCGTAGCGCCGAAAACGAACCGGTTGTCGTTCTTCACCGGCGCCGTTGCGAGATTTAGGCGTATTCTCATTTTTTCCGGCGCTGGGCGCTAGGCCCCGCGATTCATGCTCCATCCGATCAGGCAGTCCAATTCCTGTTCGGCCAGTTTACGCGTATCGGAGGAAAGCCGACCTTCCCTCTGCGCCGCGCTTAGCAACCCCGAAACCGGGCAGCCTAGCTCCGCTTCCAGCGGAACTCGAAATTCCTCCAGGCGGCTGCCAAATCCCGAGAGGCGCACCCCGCGGATGCCTTCGCTCCAGGCGTCCTGATAGTATGCCGCAACCGGGAATATCTCATCCAGCAAAGCACGGGGCTCGAGCTTATCGAGTTCGGCAGGAAGCTCAGTGCAACGATAACCGCAGAGAATGCCTTCACGGGCGATCGCGGTGGTGAGCATGGCGCCGGAAACGCGCGCGAGCATCATGGCCCGGCTATCGTCCATCAAGGGTAGCGTGGCCAGCGTGGAGCTCATGACCACGCCAGGATTGTTGCTGGTGGCTTCCACCAACGATTCGTATTCCTTGATGATACGAAGCCGCGCCAGCGCGGTGACGATATCCACTCCCTCATCACGTGGCGCCTGGCGCATATAGGAGATCAACGTTTCGTCGGATTCAAAGGGCACGCTTTTTTTCAGACGCCAGCGGAGCATGGGAATGGCTTCGGCTTGAGTGCGCGGGAACATGTCGAAGTGCAGAACGAAAACGCGGATGACCGCATCCGGCACCAAAAGAGCGACGGGCGCATTGCGCGCACCGACATCGTGCAGGACGGCCTTAACCGCCTCGCGGACCACACCTGCATCCGCAAGATTCGACTCCACGGCGGAAGGCTTGAGCGCGCCCAAAGGCAGGGCCACAACGGCGGAATCGTCCAGACCGAATGTGCCGCGCCTCCAATGCGCGGCGGCGACGTAGCTGCTCGAAATCTCACAGGCCACCAGCGGATGCGGCATGGCGTCAAGAGCACGCGCAATGCGGCGGACGAACGCACTCCGGTAGATCCCCTGCCGATTTAAGGACGCATCACTCAATGAAGGTCACCTTGTTGATTTCGCGCAATGTAGTGATACCCGCCCGCACCTTTGCCAATCCGGCTTCGCGCAAGAAACTCATCCCCGAGTCTTTGGCTACGCGCTTAATTTCAGATGTGGGCCGCCGGTTGATGATCATCTCGCGAATCTGATCCGTCAAGTCCAGAAGTTCAGAGATAGCCGCGCGGCCGTGATACCCAGTTCCCGCGCATTCCAGGCAGCCTGTACCGTGGGCGAGAGGGACTTGCCCCCAAATAGCGGGGTCCAGGGCGCTGGCTTTCATTTCATCCATCGTGAGCCGGGCCATTTTCTTGCAGTGCTCGCAAATAACGCGGACCAGACGTTGCGCCAGGATGCAGTTCAGCGCGGATACGAAGTTGTATGGCTCCACGCCCATATTGATGAACCGGCCAATCACGTCGGTGACGTTGTTGGCATGGACGGTGGTGAACACCAGGTGGCCCGTCAAGGCGGACTGGATGGCGATCTGGGCAGTCTCCTCATCGCGAATTTCGCCGACCATGATCTTGTCCGGATCGTGGCGAAGAATGGACCGAAGACCGCGCGCGAAGGTCAGACCCTTTTTTTCGTTAACGGGAATCTGCGTGATGCCGCGAACCTGGTATTCCACCGGGTCTTCGATGGTAATGATCTTATCTTCGTCCGTCTTAATTTCATTAATGGCAGCATAAAGCGTGGTGGTTTTGCCGGACCCGGTTGGCCCGGTGACCAGAACCATGCCGTATGGCTCACGAATGTAGCGGCGAAGTTTACGAAGGTCTTCCTGATCGAAGCCCACAACATCGAGCGTCAGATTGTGGAATTTTTCG
>DATNHU010000224.1:0-22586 GCA_035604795.1 Candidatus Limnocylindrales bacterium | reverse complement strand
CGTCAATCCCTGGACGGTGCTTACCAAGTGTCCATCGCGGGAGATGAGGAATCCGGTCGGGTATCCGTCAATGCCAAACTTGTCGCCAATTTGGGGAGTGCCAAGGACAATCTGGTAATTGATTGCTTCCTGTTGGCCGTTGACGTCAAACCGCTCGGTTTGCAAGTAGGGCTCGACGGCACTTTTGCCCTCTTCGTCCATAGCCACACCTAAAATCACGAAGTCTTTGTCCGCGTATTTTCTCTGCAGTTCGATCAGCCAGGGCGTCTCAATCTTACAGGGCTCGCACCAGGTAGCCCAGAAATCCACCAGCACTGCTTTGCCGCGGAAGTCGGAAAGTTTCACGCTCTTGCCCTGCAAATCCTGGAACACCACATCGGGGGGCACTTCCAAACTGCCCGACTGGGCGGGAAGAGTGCTTCCTGCAGCATTCGAGATCGCCGCCTGCGGGAGCGCGCGATCCATAATGTGCACGCCGACTCCCAAAACCATCACCGTGATTGCTGCCACCAAAGTCTTCTTCAAGGTCAATCTCTCCAGAAAAATATGGCGTCGGCCAAAACAGCTACATCCATTTGGCAAATACATTCATGAATGCCAGTTTTCCCGATAGCCAGGTCAGGCTGTTTGTGAAAATCAGGAAACCTACGGCCAACAGCAGGAATCCGCTGGCTACTTCAACCATTTGTATATGCCTGCGGAACTTCTTGTAGAACCGCAGGAACCAGCTAAGACTCATCGCTGTCAGAAGGAAAGGAATGGCCAGCCCTGCAGAATAGATCGCCAGAAGGAAAATTCCGCGGGCAACATTCTCCGTGGTCGCGGCCATAGCCAGCACGGTCGCGAGGATTGGGCCGATGCATGGCGTCCATCCGAACGCGAAGGCGAAGCCCAAAAGGAATCCGCTCAAGATCCCCGCGAAGGGGCCGGATTTATCTTTGGCGTCGCTCCCGCCAAGGTTGCGGAAGCGGACGTCGCGGCTCAGCCATCGACCCAGCGCAGGACCCAGCAAAGGAATCATGGAAAGTGAAAGAAACTGCGGCACTCCCCATGAATCGCCAAAAACTCCGGGCCGCAGATACGCGATCAGCGCCAGCGCCAACGGGACCACGGCAATTCCTGCCGCGACACCAAACGAAATGCGGGCCAGCAACCCAATCAAATGGAGGCCGAACAGAAGAATCAAAGCGCCGGCGATGGGTGCAAGCAGAGTGCGGTTGTGGCTTAGAAAATGGCCGACTGCACTGGCCGAAGCTCCAAATGCAATGAACACGACCGAAAATCCAATGACAAACGCGATCGCCGAGCTCATCAGGCTATTGCGCGGCGTCTCACCCTGGCGAAGTTGTTCCACGCCAATCCCGGAGAGCATGGAGATGTAGCCGGGCACCAGAGGGAGCACGCAAGGCGAAAGGAAAGACACCAGACCGGCAAGCAACGCAGCAAGAACTGAAACTCCCATTAATTCCGCCTCTCCTGTATTCAACCCGCAAGATCACGCCCGCCACAACTGCTTTGGATGCGCGTGTCGTCGCGTGGGCTTCCTTGACTTTATCCGCACTCCCGCATGGCTTTCAACTCAGTCAGGCAGGGCACTATGCGCATTCGTCATTGGCCGGAGGAAAATTGCGACAGGTGACTGCTGTGGCTGCCGCAAGGCTTGAAGTGCACTCAGGCGCGCACCCTGCAAGTCACGCGGAACACTGGAGATGCGGTTTCGCGTTGCCGGGATGCGATTGGAATCCCGATTGCCATTTGTCACTGCGGGAACTCTAGCCCGTGACCAGCGGTGACGAATGTTGAGACTACTCACGCCGAATAAATTGACAGCCTTGCGAGTGCTGATGGGCGGCGCTGCTGTTTTCAGCTATGGCAGTGCGCCCGGCAACACCGTTGCAATCGGCCTCGCCGCTCTGGCGCTCACGATTGCAGCCTTCGCCCTCGATGGATTGGACGGTTATCTCGCGCGGCGGTTGAATCTAGCCACTCCCCTTGGCGCACAGCTGGATGTCCTGGGCGATCGCGTCCTCGAAAATATTTTCTTCACGTGTTTCGCTGTCTGCGGAGAGATTTCGCTCTGGATACCCGTGATTTTCTTTGTGCGCGGCGCCATCACCGATTTTCTCCGCGGACTGGCGGCAACGCGCGCGTCAATGACCGGCGAAGGCGAAGCCCTATTCCGCAAGGCTTGGCTGCTTAATGCTCGCTGGAGCAGACGATTGGTGGCTTCGCGGGCCAGCCGCGTCGTCTATGCCACGCTGAAGTGCCTTTGTTTTTGTGCGCTGGGCGTTGAATGGTTGTTCCGCCACAATCAATTTAATCCCGGTTCCATCACCGTTGACCAGCTTCGGATCGCTGCGAATTTCATCGTGGCCTCGACGGTACTTTTCTGCCTGCTGCGGGCAGCGCCCGTGTTCTGGGAAGGCCGGCGGGATTTTCTGGCCCTGGCCCGGCCGGTAGCCACACAAACCGCCCCCGCACAGCCGAAAATTTTGCGCGCAACATCCAGGCCCGTGGCCGCTGCACGATGAGTGAGGCGAATCAGTGAACGAATCCCACACTTACGAAAAAAATGTCGCCGCGTTTTTTGACCTCGATGGCACCGTCCTGGCTCCGCCCTCGCTGGAGGGGCGATTCGTCGCGCATCTGGCGCGCAGCGGCAAGCTTCGGCCTTCCGCGATCACCAAGTGGCTCGCCGTGTTTCTATACGAAGCCCTGAAAAATCTGACGGCTCCGGCTCTTTTTCCGATTCGGCTGGCCGCTCTGGACCGCAACAAGGCTCACTTGGCCGGCGTGAACCAGCGTGCCGCGGCCGATTGGGCGGAACAGCATTTGGCAAGGGTCGAGTTCTTTCCCCATGCATTGAAGCAAATTGCCCTGCACCGCCAACGCGGCCACACCATTTTCTTCCTGAGCGGAACTCTTGCTCCGCTGGCGCAAGTTGTCGCTTCGCACCTCGCGCCAACTTTGGGTGAAATTCACGTCGCCGCGACTGAATTGGAAGGCGTCGGGAGCCAATGGACAGGACGTATTGCAGGTGAAGCCGTTTGCGGGCCCGCAAAAGCGCATGCGATGAGCCAACTTGCGAACCGATTCCATCTCGATCTAACGCAAAGTTACGCCTACGCCAATTCGTCCACTGATCGCTGGATGCTTGCCGCCGTCCGCCATCCCGTAGCAGTCAATCCCGGCGTGGCTCTGGCTCAATTGGCGCGTGAATATGGCTGGCCCATCGCGCGTTGGAATGTGGATGACGCGGTCAGTCTGCACCGCTCCAATTTTGATCTGTCCAATGGACCACTCATTCCGCGGAGACCCTTTCATGGAAACAATTCAATTTAATCTCCATCCCGCTCGGAGGCAGGAAGCAAATCTCGGCCGGATCTTCTTTCCGCGCGCTTTGGATCGCCACATTCAACGCGTCCGTGTGGCCGCCCACGCCATCCTCGAAGCCTGTGGAGCCTTCGAGTGGGTGGCCCTCTCCTATCTGGGCCTGAGCGGCCTCTTAATGATTGTGTTTTGCAAACACTTACCTCGTGCCGGGCGCCTGCTCGCGATTCACTCCGGATTCACTGCGGCCGTTGTTGGGTTGGTCACATCCGGCCGCAAATCAACAACCTTGTTCGTCAAACGCAGTTCCTTCGCCAGGTTCTTGCAAGGCGCGCGGGACTGGTATCCGCAGGCGGTCTTCCTTTTCTGCTTTGAAGAGCTCGGCGCGCTCGCCCACGTGCTTCATCGCGGCTGGTGTGACGCCTGGTTCTTGGCATTCGATCGCTGGCTCATGGGTGTTTATCCCACGGTGTGGCTCGCGCAATTCGCGAGGCCGGCGCTCACGGAATTTATGCAGATTGCCTATCTCTCCTATTTTTTTTATTTGACGATTCTCTGCATCTTTCTTTATTGCCTCGGCCCGGATTCACATTCCCTCGAACATTCCGGTCTCCGCGCATTCTGGGCGGTGATGACCAGCTCGATGGCCGCATACGCCATCGGGTATGTGATTTCGATTCTCCTACCCGCTGAAAGCCCTTACTTTTTCCTCGCAGCACTTCACGCCACGCCACTTCTTGGCGGCCCGGTCACCCGGCTTAGCGATCTTATCGAGCATATCGGCCGGGTCCACGGCGGCGCGTTTCCTTCCGAACATGTAGCAGGTTCACTGGTGGCCTTGCTGGGAGCTTGGAGATATCGCCGCGGTCTCTTCTGGATATTCCTCCCATTTTTCGCATGTATGTGCGTCTCGACGGTGTACGTGCGCAACCACTACATCGCGGACGTTCTGGGTGGGCTGATTGTGGGATGGATCGGTTTTCAAATCGGCCACTGGCTGATGCAATTACCAGGCTCATGCCCGGGGCGGATGATCCATGAATCTCAATCCCTGGTAACGGCGCAGGCGAAGATCAGTATCCTGCAGGATGCAGGCGAAATTCCGGATGCGCTTCCTCAAAAAGTCGAGCGATGACCAGAAGCTCTTCTTCGCCCCAGGCCCGGCCAATCAGCTGTAAGCCAATCGGCAGCCCATCGCGCGTCCATCCGCAGGGCAGAGAGATGGCCGGAAGTCCGGTCAAATTCGCGGGCCGATTCAAGCGAATCAGCGCGCCGCGCACCGCCTCTTCCTTGCCGTTGATGGTAGTCGTCTGCTCTCCTATGCGCGGAGCGGTAATCGGCACGGTAGGCGCAAGGATCGCATCAAAGCGACGCAGCACCGCATCAAAGTCAGCGCGCACCCGCGTACGAATTTCCAGCGCGGCCAGATAATCCGCGGCGCGAATGTCGCGGCCCATCTCCAACCGCTTGCGCACATCCTCTCCATATTCCGCCGAGTGCACGGGGAACCATCCGGCCCGCTCGTGAACAAAAGTAGCTTCCGCGAGAGCGATGGATGTGGACGGCCCGTCGCCATCCTTCACGCCCGGCATTGAAATCTCTTCCACCACGGCGCCGGCTACTTCTAAGCTGCGCACCGCGGCGTCAATCGCGCTTATCACTTCGGGCGCGATGTTTTCAAAGAAATATTCGCGCGGGCGGCATAAGCGGAGCGGCCGTTTTTTCGTGAAGCGCGGACCCAGCCGCGACACACTTTCGCGCAGGGAGGAAAACGGTTTGAATCGAGGCTGGTCGAGCGTCGCACGATCTTGCGGATCGCGCCCCGCGATCGTCGCGAACAGCAACGCTGCATCTCCAACTGTTCGTGCCATTGGCCCGACGTGATCGAGGCTCGGCGCCAGAGGCACGGTTCCGTGAGAGCTCACTCGGCCATAAGTTGGCTTCAGCCCAACAATCCCGCAAAGCGCGGAGGGAATTCGTATCGAGCCTCCCGTATCCGTCCCCATTCCTCCGCTGCAAAGCCCCGCGGCGATTGCTGCGGCCGTTCCGCCGCTCGATCCCCCCGGAATGCGGTTGCGGTCCCAGGGATTCCGCGTGGCCCCGTAATGGGGATTGTCCGTCGTAACTCCATAGGCAAATTCATGGAGGTTGGTTTTCCCCAGGAGCACCGCGCCCGCCCGGCGCAGTCGGCTCACCACCGTCGCGTCAAATTCCGGCACGAAATTCTCCAAGATTTTTGACCCCGCCGTGGTTCGCACCCCGCGCGTCCAAATGTTGTCTTTCACGCATATGGGAATGCCATCCAGCGGCCCTCTCGCGCGGCGCAAGACCAGACGTTTTTCCGCGGCGCGGGCTTCCACCAGTGCTTGCTCACGTGTGACAATCAGGTAGGCATTCAACGAGGCGTTGTGTCGCTCGATGCGCTCTAAATAAATTCTTGCAAGCTCCACCGGGGAAACTTGTCGGAGCGCGAGGAGCGCGGAGAGTTCTTCGATCGAGGCAAACGACAGGTCGCTGGTGAGCACCGACTTTTTGGCCGCTGACACGGGTGCATTCCTTATCAGAAAATCTTGTCCTGCCGTTTCACGTTGCCGAACGAACCGATGTTGGCGATCACCAGCGCCACCTTGTACTGATTCTCATTCCGGATCGAGCCGAGTGCGATGTGGCGGTATTCAAATTGAATTCCGCAACAGGAGCCGTTATACCCCACCTGCACGATTTGGTTCTGCAGGAACTTCTGCTGGATGTCATAGCTGAACCCGCCCGTGAAATTCCACCCGCTTCGGCTCTGGTCTCCATAGCCAAGCAGCGCGCGCACTTGATTGGACCGGGGCTGCAGCGCCGGGTCGGCATTGATGTCGAAGTGGGCCAGGGTCAGCGTGAAATAATCGCGGGGATGAATCTTCAACAGCGTGCCGGCGGAAACAAATCGGTTGGCGTGCGTATCGTATTCCAAGCGAAGCTCGCCGTCATATTTCCCTCCGGGCGTGATCAGGAAATCGCTCACCAAGGGTGAAAAGCGGGTGGGTCCAGTGGCAATCGCAAACGGGCTAATGGAATCGAGCGCTTGAAACGTGTTCGGCTGCCCGTTCACGATGGCCCCTCCGAATGTCGGATCGAAAAAATATTTCTGCACCACTCGCCAGGTGATGAACTCTTGGATGGTGCCGTCGGCGGCCTTGCGGTAGAGCCGGTTGGTCAGTCCATACTCGAACTCATTCGTGTCGGTAAGCGTTTCATCTTCATCGAAGCGGATGAACCGCCCAAAATCATTCACGCCCGTAACGTACCGGTACACGATATCCGGCTCAATGGAGTGTTTCCATTTCGTATCGCCGGTTTGAAAAACCCTTTCGAAAGTTGGCAGGCGCAAATCTGCCGTGACCTCACCCGTCGTCCGAAGAAACGGATTGCCGACCACGGTGCCGTTCTGCAGTTGCGCGCCATAGCGTGTAGCGCGGAATTCGTAGGTGGTGGTCAGGCCCAGCCACGGACCCCAGTGCAAGGGCAGGGTCACTCGCGGCGCAAATTCACTTCGTTGAACGATGGTGGGCGTGGTGATGTTTGAGTCGCTGCGGTACATCGCGCCTTCTGACGCGTCAAATCCGAAATACAGAGGCACCCGTTTCCAGATGCTTTGGTCTACCGACCCGAAACTCAACGTCGGCAGGCTCCGGATCACCACCGACGTTGCGGGCTGCACGGTAATAAAGTCCTTGTTATCGATTACGCCGAAATTCAAACTGAACCCGCGGAAATTGTTAGTTAGATACGCGGTGGTGTCTGCTTCGGCGTTCACGGCCTCTCCGAAAGTCGGAGAGAACGCCAGCCGAAAGGTGAGCGAACTCAGCCGGTCCACATCGGCGACGGCGCGCCAGCCCTGCGGCAGCAACGCGTCGAATGAAACTCGGGTTTCATTGCCGCCTTCGGGTTGCAAAACGCCACCGGGTCCGGGCAGGCCGCGGTCCTCAACGCCAAAGAAATTAGCCGTCAAGTTCACGTTTTCCCAGGGCGTGGCACGTACCTCGTCCGTTTGGCTCCAGCCGCGGCGGCTCATGAATTCTGCTCCAACAGTCGCGTCAAACCATTGCGTCGGAGCCCAGTAGTAGGAATCACCAAGAATTGTGCCCTTCAGCGAGCTCTGCCCGATGGCCGGGATCATGAATCCTGATTGACGGATATTCTTCCCGGCGGGCGCTGTCATGTACGGAAGCCAGACCAGTGGGATGCGCAGCAACCGGAAGTTTGCGTTTAGCATCGCAACTTTTTGGTCCACATGAACGGTCGCGTAGGGCGCGAAGAACTGCCAGGTAGGTTTTTCCGGATCGCACACGGTGAGTTGCGCGTCGTGAAGAATGTAGGTGTGGTAGTTAATTCGATCGACTTCTTTAGCCTCGAAGGTCAGCGGATTCGGCGTCACCAGAACATTTGGGTTCGGGCGTGCCTGCGCTTTCATGTTCCCGTGGACATTATGAAAAATTCCGTGATCGGTGTCCCGGTTGTATAGCGCATCATCAGCTTCCAGATGCTGGTTCTCGTAATCAAACTGCACATGGCCGCGGGCGGAAACTTCGGCGGTTTGCGTGTTGAATTCCGCGTGGTCAGCGTGGATCACGACGTCCGCGTAGTGGACCTCCACATGCCCGTCGTAAATCACTACATCTCCCTGGCGGCCGGTCAGCTTATCCGAGGAGATTACTGCCTCGCCTCCGCGCGCCGGCAATTGCATCTGTGTTTGCCCCATGGACGCGGCTGCCACCATGAAAAAAAGTCCGGCCAATGTACAAGTCAGGGAGAAGGCGCGGAAAACCCGCGCAAATGTGGTCAAACGCATCGGCTCTGTCGTTTCAGTCAAAAATGAAGTGGTAGCCTAACACCGCCCCCTAGCCTCCGCAATGCGGCTCACTCCCCGCCACATCCGTGCTTTTGGCTCTTCGAGCGTCGGAGGAAGGCGCTTCGGGAAGGTTGTATGATTCGAGACATGCAGGCGGAGTTGCTCTGGCCACGTGGCGCCAGCCTGCTAAACTCTTACGTGTCCCTTTCCGGGAAACCGTCCGCAGCGCAAAACGGTACGGTGATCCAAACCTGTGGGAAGTGCGGCGCCATAAACCAATCCGGCGCCGAGATATGCTGCTTCTGTCACGCTCGACTGGACGCATCGGCCGAGCCCGCTGAAGTATCAGCCACGTCACGCGCCTCCAGCTCCAAAGGAAGTTTGACTCTTGGACAAGACTGGCGCAGCGAAGTCAGTCAGCGCATCCGGTCTTATCGCGAGCGAAGGCGCAAGTCTGGTGAGAGTTCGCAGACATCGCTTCTTTTCGGGTTGCAAATCAACGAACCGCAAAACGCAAATCAACAAGACAACCAGCAACAATCCAGCGAGCAAATTTCTACGAACTCGCAACAGGATCCTGACGATACGGTCGACGAACCTCTTCCAGCTCCGGGAGTGCTTGACGACGACCAGTATGAAGATCCCCTGCAGGCCGCTCTCGCGGCCGCCTCCGCGCGGATTCACGGGGAAGGCGCCGCGCCGCTTGTGGTGCAGTCCGCTCCCGAAATTGCTCAGCCCTTGTTGATTGACGTATCCATTCCTCCCATCGTCGATCCTGAATCCTCCCAGCAATCATTGCAGGAATCATTGGCGGACATAAATGTTGAGGAGAATGATCTCCAGGATTCGCAGCTTTTTCCTGTGGCGGAACTTTCTATCCGCCGCCGTGCAGGTGCCGTTGACGCCGTCTGTCTTCTTTTGGCATTTGCCAGCGTACTGGCACTGTACGCGGGAGTCGGCGGGCGCCTGGTACTTGGGAGGCTGGATGCGCTGGTTTATGGAGCCATCCTGGGGCTTCTCTATGTGCAATACTTCACACTCTTCACCATGATGGGCGGGGCCACTCCCGGAATGATGCTCTTGGGCCTGCGGCCTGTAAGTTTTGAAGGGGCCTCCCCGACCCCCGGTCAGCTCATGTGGCGCAGCCTTGGGTATCTCATCTCCGGGGCCACGGCCCTGATGGGATTCTTGTGGGCCTTCTGGGATGAGGACCACCTGAGCTGGCACGACCGCCTCTCGCGCACTTACATTACGTCCGTCGAAGTGCCCATCGAGGCGCACTCCTCCGCGAGTCATTAACTCTCGATTCTTCCTGCCACACGGCCTCAATGGGACTTGGTTACGCCCTCCCACTGCCATGGATTGCCTCCTGCCCGATTGGCAACCCCGCCAACCGTCATCTGGCTTGCCGCTGTCTGGAATGCTATAATTTCCTTCTCGCACCTTGGCGAGCCAAATCCTATGAACCGCCCTATTAAAATCGTTGTCATCGCTTTGTCGTTGGCCGTATTTTCCTACGCTGCATTGGGTTATGTGCTGCGCAACCAGTCAGACGACCAGAAGGCCTATCGCTCGCTGACCGTTTATGGCGAAGTCCTGCAAAAAATTCAGGATGAATACGTGGAAGAGCCCAATATGGCCAAGGTCTCCTCGGGCGGACTGCACGGTTTGCTGGAATCGCTCGATGCCATGTCCAGCTACATGTCTGCTGAGGAATACGCTCAGTACCAGAAACAGCTTGCGGCCCATCCGGCCGGACAGATTGGCGCGGTTCTCTCCAAGCGCTTCGGCTATGTCATGATCATTTCCACTCAGCCGGGCAGCCCCGCGGAAAAGGCCGGTCTCCTTCCAGGCGATATCGTCGAAGCAATCGCGGGCCTTACCACGCGGGAGATGTCCACCGAGCAAGCGTTGCAATTATTGACCGGCGCTCCTGGTACAACGGTCAAAGTCTCTGTAATCAGCCGCGGCCGCGGCCAGACCGAGACCGAGGACAAGTCGGTTACGCTTGCTGCCCTGACTCCCGCGCATATCACCGTCACCAAGATTTCCCCGGACACGGCCTACGTCCGTGTCCCTTCCCTCGATTCTGGAAAGGCCGACGAACTTCGTTCCAAACTGGTTGAGATGGACCACGACGGTGTGAAGAAAGTCATCCTGGATGTGCGCGGATGCGCTCTGGGTGATGACTCCGAAGGAATTGCTGCCGCCCGCCTGTTCATTTCTTCGGGCAACATTACAACCCTGAAAGGCCAGACGGTCGCCAAGCAGGATTTTCCTGCCGATCCCAGCAAGGTGGTTTGGAAGAATACAGTGGCAGTCCTGACTTCCGGCGCGGCTTCTGGCGCCGCTGAAGTGCTGGCCGGCGCGATTGAAGGAAACAAGCGCGGTGACGTGATCGGAGAGCGAACCTTCGGCATGGCCAGCCAGCAGAAACTAATTCAGCTGGACGACGGCGCAGCCGTCAATCTCACAGTCGCTTTCTATTACACTCCCGATGGGAAATCGATTCCCGAAAATGGAGTCTCTCCCACCGTGGAAGTTACAAATAACTCCGACGACCCTGTTGCTTACAGTCTCGCGGAAAATCCGCCGCTCACTCCCGTGGACGTGCACGCGGATCCCGTGCTGACCAAAGCTTTGGAGCTGCTCAATGGCGCGAACGGCGCTCGCAAGGCGGCGGAGCGCCGATTGCCCCGTCACAGCCGGAATCTTGTCCCGGTGATTGTTTAGTTTGGCGGTGAGTCCCGCGTCGCTGCACAAACTTCCGGCCGCCGCTTCATCTCAAACCGAGTCTTCATTCGCCCGAAATTACTTACTGGACCGCCCGCCGCTGTCGCTCTGGCATCTGTTGCTTTATTTCTCCATCATCATTCCCGTCGCCGTCTTGGCCGTCGGTTGCCAGAAGAAGCCAACCCCCCTCACCGCCATACAAATCCGCGCCATCACACGCGAATTTGTCCTCGCCGCAAGAAATGCTTCTAATGGGCGCGTGGAGACTGGCATGTTTCCCGAAGTAATTCCCGGAAGCGCGTCTGTTCCACCGCGCGGACCGGGTCAGGCGCCCCGGGACCAGCCGCCGGCGCCTCCCGCGGACTTAATCTTCATCACCTTGCCGCACACGGAAGGAGGCCAGACCGACGCAGCGTCCCTCGCTGCCATTATTGATGAATTGAACCGCGTCGCCCAGGTTCACAATCTCAAGGGCATCCAGCGCACCAGCGTCACCGGAATTATCCGCTACGAATATTTTTATGCCGGCCAGCGCACCCATGCTGTAAATATCGTGACCCCGTCGGTTAAATCGGAGCTACCCCCGCCCGGCGCCGCGCGCCCCAGGCTCGCCATCATCATTGACGACCTCGGATACGACCGCGATCTGGCTGAATCCATTTTCCAGTTGCCCTATCCGCTGACGCTTTCCGTTCTGCCGCACCTGCCGCACTCGACGGAAATTGCCGAGGAAGCTTTCCGCCGCGGTTATCAGGTCATGCTTCATCTGCCCATGGAAGCCAAGAGCGATGAAAAAGCCGAAATGATCGAACTGCATCCGGGAATGGATCCTGGCGAGGTAACTCGGGTGATGCAGGGCATGTTGGCCACGGTGCCGCAAGCACTGGGGGTCAACAATCACCAGGGCTCGCTCAGCACTTCCGACCCTGCATTGATGAATGCCATGATGCCCGCGCTGCGCGAGCGCGACCTGTACTTTGTGGACAGCCGCACCGCTCCCACAAGCGTTGCCTTTGACGCCGCCCGGCGCGCGCGCGTCCCCACCGCCATCCGCGATGTTTTTCTGGACGACGCCGGCGACTCAATCTCCATGCGCCAAAGACTTGACCAGGCCGTCCGCGATGCAAGGCTGCACGGTGAAGCCGTCGCCATCGGCCATCCCCGTCCGTCCACGGTTGCCGCTTTGGCGGAGTATCTCCCTCAGGTTGAGCGGGAAGGCGTCGCCCTGGTCTTCGCTTCCCAAGTCGTCCACTAACTCGCGTCTGCCGATTCGACCTGCCCCAACATCACGGCGCCCATTCACTTCAGGTCGCGCCTGAAAACCGCAGACCTATGAATCAATTCAGCACTTCCCCCGCCATCGGCGCTACATGGCGCGCAATCGCTAGCGACGAAGTCAACCCGGGCGACTCCATTCCAATCAAATGGATGGCCCCATGCACTTTCGGGTCGTGCACGATCACGAAATCCGCCGGCCCTCCGGCGGGATCTTTCCCGCTGGCGTCTCGCGGCGGCACCAGTTTCGCTCGCAGCCCGGAATAGCTCAGCCGTAAATCCTCCACCTTCAATTCCGGCACCATTGTCCGTGCGCTGCGAGCGAAATCTTCCAGGCTTTGCCGGTTGCGCTCGTAATCGTCCTTCTCTTTCACGTAAGTTGCCGTAGGCCCTACCAACACCGTGTCCCACAGTGTGTGCGTGAGATGCACGCCCAGGCTCATCCCCTCCGGATGGGGCAGCGGATAAACTAGCCCGCGGACCAGGTCCGCTCGCGACCGCACCAGCTCCGCATATTCCCCGCGCACCGGATAAATTCGATATTTCGTGAAGCCCAGCATGGCCGCCACTTCATCCGCATAAAGCCCGGCGCAGTTGACCACGCAGCGCGCCTCAATATTTTCCCGGCTGGGCGGCTGACCCTCTTTAGCCGCGGCAATCTCCACGCCGACTTCAATTCCATTTCCGCGCGCCGCCAGTGAAAGCACTCTCGCGTGCGTCAGGATGTGCGCTCCGCGGTCGGTCGCCAGCCGCGCATACGTTTTCACCAAATCTTCCGACGAAACAATTCCCGCCGACGGCACCCATAGCGCGGCCCGCGCCTCGATGTGCGGCTCCCGCGCCCGAATCGCAGTGCGGTCCACAATTTCCAATCCTTCCACACCGTTCCGTCGCCCCTTTGCGGCCAACTCTTCCAGTTTGTGCTCTTCACCCTCGTGCACAGCAACCACCAGTTTTCCGCAATGTTTGTGCGGCACGCTGTGCGCCGTGCAAAACTCATACATCATCCGGTTTCCTTCCACGCACAGCTGCGCTTTCAGCGAATCGTGTTCGTAGTAAATTCCGGAATGAATGACTCCGCTGTTTCGCGTACTTGCGCCCATTCCCAGTTTCGGCGCCCGCTCCAGCAGAAAAATATCCGCGTAGCGCGAGGCCAGTTCGTACGCCACGGCGCACCCAATCACCCCACCGCCAACAATTACGATGTTCGCGCGATCCATGCTATGGATTTTTTGATGTGGGCCGGGTGGCGCCCTCGAAGTGAGGAGTCAGCGGTGCGTGATTTGCTTCCGTTCCTTCGTGGGCCGCATAAGTGGAGGGATTTTTTCCGGGCGGCGGGCCCCACAGGACTCCGCCGCCATGCATGCCATCCTTATTCAGTGCATAGAACTGGATGTCGAATTCCGCGAGGCGCGTTTTGTCATTTTTGAAATTGTGCGCAATGCGCCCCAGCGCCTCCTGGCACGCATCCGCGGGAGACATCCCCTTCCGCATCATCTCCACAATCGTGTGCGCGCCGCAGATGCGGATATTTTCTTCACCCAGCCCTGTGGACCCCGCGGCGCCCACTTCGTTATCCACAAAATTTCCCGCGCCAATCACCGGCGAATCTCCCACTCGCCCGGGAATTTTCCACGCCAGCCCCGCCGTGGTCGTCGTCCCGGAAATATCTCCCTTGGCGTCCACCGCCAGGCAATTGATCGTTCCCGTCGGCGGATGCTCCACCACGCGCAGCACCGCCGCCATCATCGCCTGCTTTTCCGGCGTATCGAAAAGTACAGCGACATGTTTCTTCCAATCCTCGCTGATCGGCCCGGGCGCCCAGTTTCCCGACGCCTTTGCCTTCCATGTCAGCCACGCCTGCCGCGAAAACGCCGTCAGCAGATCGGGCTTGAGCTCGAATCCTTCGGCCACCGCGAAATTCGTCGCGCCTTCTCCCACAATAAAAACATGCGGCGTGCGCTCCATCACCCGCCGAGCCACCAGCGACGGATTCTGAATCCTCTTGATCGCCCCTACCGCTCCCGCGCCCCGCGAGGGGCCGTGCATCACTTGCGCGTCCAGCTCCACTTCGCCCGCTTCATTCGGCAGCCCGCCCAATCCCACGCTCGAATCGGTCGGATCGTTCTCCACTTCCGTCACCACCGCCAGCACGGCATCCAGCGTGTCTCCGCCCTTCTTCAATACCTCCATTCCCTTGTCCAGATGCTTGAAGCCGTTCGCCGAAGAAATAATCAAGGGACGCGTGCCCTGCGCGGGCGGAATCGGTAATTTCGGTGCCCGGTCCTCGCCGGCCGCTTCAGATTTTGCTCCACTGCCGCGAATCAGCGTCGCACCAAATAATTTCTGTGCGCAGGCCGCAACTCCGCCCACAATCGTGGCCACAAAAAACTTCCGTCGAGTCCAGTCAGTCATTGAATTGCTCCATTAAACGACGCATCACGAACTTACCGAGCGTCCGAGGTCAGCATATCTCCCCAACTTCCCCGCAGGCAAGCATACGCTAACTGTCCTTCTCACCATTTTCGCGCGCTCGAGATTTCCCTCTGCGTGCAACCCCCTCGTTCTTTTCCGAGGAAAAGGTTCATTTCGCCGGTATGCTAATCGAATTCATAAATTCACAAATAATTTCTGTGGCTTTCTTCGGTTCGCGCTGCAAAACCAGATGTGGAGCGGCAATCGTAGCCAATTTCGCATCCGGTCGAATCCGCCGAATTTCTTCAAAGCATCTCGCCCGTACCAGATGGTCGCCCTCCCCTTGAATGTAAAGGAATGGCACTTCTACTCCAGCCAGTTCTTTCCTCGCATCACAATCCAGAACCTCGCGAACCCGCCCAGCCATGACCCCTGGATCAACTTGGCGATTGGCAGCGCGGACGCGGGCTTCAAGGTCGCCGGGCGGATTGAATCCAGTCGAATAATATTTGTGCACAAGTCTCGGCGGAGGCTTTCTGAATAGCATTGGCCGCACCAACGGCCTCGCCAGAGACGACCAGCGTCCTAGGGGACTCGTAACGAACCCGGCGCACAAGATCAGCCCAGCCAGATTCGACGGATGTTTCGCCGCAAGCATCACCGCCAGTGGCGTCGAAAAAGATTCCGCAACAATGACGAATGGATCTGATTCTGGGAACATCTCCCGCACGAAAGGAATAAGTTCAGGGTAGGACAGAAATCTCTCGGTCGGATACCTGGCGACGATGACCTTGAATCTTTGCGGAAGCTCTGCAACTAAATCTGCAAAAAGTGTCCCTGTCCCCTCCAGGCCGGGCAAAAGCACTAGCGTCTCTAGAGCCAAATTCTCTTCACCCGCAACTGCGTAACGCCCAATTCCCTAAACGAGTGAGAGGACAGGGGTTTCAACCCCTGAAGTGAAGGCCATCATTCCTGACTCAAGGGCAGGAAATATTGCGTACCCTTCACTGGCTCCTGAATGCGCTTGAGGAGCTGCTGCAAATCGGCGTTGCGCTCCACAAAATCAATGTCGGAGGTGTTCACCACCAGCAAATCACTTGCAGTGTAATGAAAGAAAAAATGCTCATACGCGCGGACAACTTCAGCGAGGTATTCAGGCGAAATCTTCGACTCCGCATGAGCGCCTTTCTTGGCGATGCGCCCGCGCAGCACTTCCGGCGTCGCCTGCAAATAAACCACAAGGTCCGGCTTCGGCAACTCCTTCACGAACGATTCGTAATACCGCTCGTAAAGTTTCAGTTCCTCGTTGTCCAGATTCAGATAGGCAAAAACTTTGTCCTTCTCAAAAAGAAAGTCGGCCACCACCGCGCCAGGCGCTTCACCGATGCCCGCTTCTCGCAGACGCCTCTGCCGTTCCCACAGGAAATACATCTGCGCGGAAAATGCCGCGCCGCGCTGTTCCTTATAAAAGTTCGCCAGAAAGGGATTGTCTTCGCAGTCAAAAATTCGCCGCGCATGCATGCGATCCGCAAGCGTTTGCGCCAAAGTGCTCTTGCCCACACGGATCGGTCCCTCGACAACGATATAGCGCGGTGGCTTAAAGGCCGGCGCGGGTTTGATCTTCGATGCAGAAGCGGGCATGGCGCGCGATTATATCAAAGCTGGGACGCTCCTGTCGGTTACGCGAATCAAATGGATCCTCTGCGCGCCTTGCGTCTTTGCGGTCAGGTCTTTCTTCGGACTTCAAGCGTGGGAGGGGGGATGCAATGGGCTGCAGTCGCGCCGTGAAATGCCGCAAATACGCCGATTGCTCGAGGATCTCGAGGCCGCGAATCTCCGCGCGGCGCCGCCATACGTCAAGAATCACTTCCACCGCATAATCAATATGACTCTGCGTGTAAACGCGGCGCGGAATGGCCAGTCGCACCAAATCCATCTTCGCGTTTTCGCCAAACATCAATGTGCCGATTTCGACCGAGCGTATGCCACCTTCGATGTAAAGCTCACCGGCCAGCGCCACGCCTGGAAAGTCCGATGGAGGAATGTGCGGCAGGAAAGCGCGTGCATCAATGTAAATGGCATGGCCCCCCGGAGGCTGCACGATTGGCACCCCCGCTTCGGAGATATGCCTCCCGAGATAGGCGGTGCTGGCGATGCGATAATTTAGATAATCCTCATCAAGCGCTTCGTTCAGTCCGACCGCTACGGCCTCCAGGTCCCGCCCCGCAAGGCCGCCGTACGTTGGAAAGCCCTCGGTGAGCGTCAGCAAATCCTTTTCGCGGCGCGCCAGAGAATCGTCGTTGGTGCAAAGGAAGCCGCCGATGTTGGCCAGCCCGTCTTTTTTCGCGGACATGGTGCAGCCATCTGCGTAGCTGAAAGCCTCATGCGCGATATCGCGCGGCGTGCGATCCGCGCAGCCTTGTTCACGCAACTTGATGAAGTAGGCGTTTTCAGCGAAGCGGCAGGCATCGATGTAAAGCGGGATGCGATAGCGCAAGCATATTTGCTTCACACTGCGAATGTTCGCGAGCGAAACAGGCTGGCCGCCTCCCGAGTTGTTCGTGAGGGTGATCATCACCAGCGGCACGCGCTCCGGCCCAACTCGCCCCAGCAATTCGGAGAGGCGCACGGTGTCCATATTCCCTTTGAAGGGATGAACGAGTGCAGGCTCGAGCGCTTCGGGGATGGGCAGGTCCACCGCTTCAACGCCCAGATATTCGGCGTTCGCGCGCGTGGTATCAAAGTGCGTGTTGTTGGGGACGATGTCGCCCTTCTTGCACATCACGCTGAACAGGATTCGTTCGGCTGCACGGCCCTGATGGGTGGGAATCACATGCTTAAAACCAAAAATCGCCTGCACGGAATTCTTGAAACGCGTGAAGCTGGGCGACCCGGCGTAGGATTCGTCGCCGCGCATCAACGCGCCCCACTGAGCGGTGGACATCGCACCGGTGCCGCTGTCGGTGAGCAGATCAATCAGGATGTTATCGGAAGCCACCAGAAAAAGATTCCATCCTGCGGCCTGCAGCAGTTTGCGGCGCTCCTCTTGTGTGGTGCGCCGGATAGGCTCGACGGATTTAATCCGGAACGGTTCGATGATGGTTTTCACCGGCATTGCTGCAACGCAATGGAATCACAATTCCGGAATATTGGGAAGATACTCTGGCGATTTTCATTCTTGCGCTGAATCTGCGGAGTCCCGCATCAGGGCCGGGCGGGCGTCGTTTCGCTGTTCCTGCGAACCAATCCGCGCCGCAACAGCCAGGCCACCGTTGCCAGCATGCCCAACCATCCGAGCACTCGCGTTGCAGACGCAATTTGCGTGTCATGCTCGAGCAGGCCGAGCTTGCTGAAAAGATAGTTCCAGTCATGAATCACGTCTTCGCTATCGCCCACCGTCAGCAAAGGCAATTGCTGGGCGCGCGCATCGCCCATGTAAATTGAAATCGGAAGGAATTGCTCGAAGAAAAAGAAAATGCAGAATGCCACGGCCTGCGCCTGCCGGCGGATTGCAAAATAAATCGCCAGCAGGATCGGCGCCGCAAGTTGCAGGAATGTGCCGCCGGCCACGGCGATGAATTGGCCGAACCAGCGGAAGAGCAAGTGCCCGCCCTCATGAACGGGAATGAATACCAGATCTATGTAATGGGGAAAATCCCCACCCGCGGCCAAGTCGAAAAGGAAAAACACATAGAAGATCAGCCAAATCACGAATGCGGCGCGGGGAATCGGTTGCCATTCCTCTTCCAATGCTTCGAGGAACTGCAATCGTTCGATCCACGAATCAGGCAACCGCAATGGCGCGCCAAACCTTTCGCACTCTTCGCTGCAATATTTCTTTGTGCCGCGCGGCTACCAGCTCTTCGCCACCACCGCCAGAATATGCGCCAGCGCATCCAGGTCGCGCGTGTCGATCACTTCGCCCGGCGAATGCGAGTACCGTAGCGGCCATCCCATGCCGATATCGATCGTGCCGTAGGGAAGAAATGTTGAGCCGTCGTTGCCGCCGCCGGTGACGCCGTACTGAACGGGAATGTTTGCTGCTTTGCTCAGCCGCACGACTTTGTCGGAAAGATCGCGCGGCGTGATGTTGGACCCATCCACCGCCCGCACCACAAATCCGTGGCCCAGGATGGCGTCAGCATAGCGCTTGGATTCGAGAGGCGAATCCGAGCTGACAAACGTGTCTATGGCGAACACGTAGTCGGGAGCGCGTCCCTCGGCGGCCATTTTCTTGGCCGAGGCCGCTGCACCCACCAGGCCAATCTCTTCGCCGGTGGAGAAGATGAACGTGACATCGCGCCCGGGAAGATCCGGCCCGAGCGCCCAGAGCGCGGAGATCGCTGCGGAACAGCCAACGCGATCGTCAAAGCTCCGCCCGTTCGCCCGCCTGCCGAACAGCGGACGGTATTTCTTGGGAACGGTGACCCAGTCCCCGACCTTGATGCCAAGCTGTTCGGCTTCGGCGGCGCTGCGCGCTCCCACATCCAGATTCCAGCGCGCGCCGCCGCCACCGGCCGCACCGGCAGCTCCGCCCTGCGCGCCCCCGCGGCCTGCACCTGCGTTGCCGGCCGCCGCGCCGCCAAGTGTGGGTGCTGCATCTGCGGCGCCACCAGCAGCGCCTGCCCCCGCCCCGGCTGCGCCTCTGCCACTAAGCACCGTGCCTGCTTGCGTCCAGCTTGCCGGCAACTCAATTACGCCGGGACGATCCCCGTTTGCGGTGTGGACCAGCAGTGGATGCGCATAATAAAAGTCCATGATCCCGCCGCCTCGGGAAATCACCTGCAAGCGTCCATCGGGTTCGACGGCGCGAACTTCAAATCCGATTTCGTCCATGTGAGCGACGACCACCAGACGCGGAGTGTTTGCTGCTTTCGTTCCGCTGCCCAGATGAACCCACACGTCTCCTGTTTCATCGGTTGTGGGTTTGGCCCATGGTGGCAGCAATCGCAAAACCAGCGCGCGGACATCTGCTTCGTGTGTGCTCACGCCGTAAGCTTCCACCAGCTTGGAAACGACTTCGGTCGGAGTCGGCGCAACCTTTGGCGCGGCCGGAAGAGCAGGACGCGCCAGCGGCGCCGAAGCGCGTTCGATCGGCTGCGTATCCGAGGTGCCTTGCGCATAAAGCTCGAGCAATCGCGTGAGAGCCACCAAATCGTCCGCGTCGATAATTTCTCCGGGAGTGGAGGCCCAGCGTGTGGCAATGCTGAGGTGCGCGAATCGCTCCGGAAGGGGAACCGCGACGGCGTCGCGCCCGCGCGGCAGCGGAGCCGTTTCATCCGCAACCGCGAGGATGTCGTTCTTCGACGCGAGGTTCCAAAGTTCCGACGCGAAATCATTCAGCGTTGAAGTCGCGCCACCACCGATAAGGACGCCGGCGCCGTCTGGCTGCTTAGGCTCGATAGGCGTAAAACCGCCGCGGCCTCCGCCGCGCCCGCCTTGCGTCGGCGCATCTGCCGCCGCTCCTGTCGCCCCCGCCCCGGCCGGTGCTGGCGCCGCTGCACCCGCTCCAGCAGCGGGTGTGCGCCGCGCAAGGAGCCGCCCAACATAAACGAACTCGTCCACTTTTTGAGTGGTTGAGAATTGCTGAAGGATTCGGTCGATGCCCCGCGAGGCGGCCCACTGCTGCACCACAAATGCGACCGTGAGCGTGCCGTGGACCTTGGCGGGATCCAGATGGCGCAATATTTCCACCAGCGCCGCGCAGCCGAAGCGGTCGCCAACCGCGGCGCCGGTCATCCGGCCGTAACCCATTTCGTAGAGGTGCCGCTCAATGGCCAATGGGTCGAGGACATCCACACCGGCAGTGTGAACTTCGCCTGCGGATGTGGCGCCAATATCCACATAAACGTCATCGAGGTTGTTATCCTGCGGGGGATTCACGCGCCCGCCCTGAAGATGCGTGGAAAGTCCGGCGACCACGCCCGTGACGGTTTTTCCCGACCGTGTGAAAATTTGGACCGGTTCCGCGGAATAGAGAATGTCGAACACCGGATTTGGCGCGGTTTGCGGCAAGCGTTGCACGCGCAAGAAACCGTCAGAGGTGATGCCGCTCACGACATAGCCCGGCTCATCCATGGGAGTCGCGATCAAGCGGTGCGGCGAGCCGCTGCCGACGGTCACAACTACGTTGCCGATCGAGTCGGACTGAGGCTTCCATTTCGCAACTGCAGCGCGAATCTCTTTTCCGAGCGCCTGTTCGTATCCCGGCACGGCGGGCGTCTCCACAAATTTTTTCAGATCAGTGCGCAAATCCTGGGATGCCGCGGCGGGACAAAATCCCGCGCTACCCGCTATCATTGCGATCATAAACACAGCCACGCTGGAGAATAATCGCGCCACCATTTCCGAAGTTCGTCGCGAAACCACGCGCATTCTCATGGACTACTCCTCGATCTGCTGAATTGGATGAATACGGCGCACACCACTCGCATGCCTGGGTGACTTTATCGCGCCCACCGGCGGCTGGCAACCGTTCCAGCGCAAGGATTCAGAGTTGGCGTGCGAAAAGATGGACGCCCAGCGCGCCGCTTGCGTTTCGTTTCCGTGAAAAGTTAGCGGGCCAGTTGGTCGAGAAGCATGTCGCGCTGCCGGAGCGCCTGCCGGGAAGTGCTCTCCAGCGTGGCGCGATAAACCGTGACCGCCGCCAGGCTTAACCCCGCATAGACCGCGGCCAGCACCCACAAATTGGCTAGCCACAGACACAGCAGAGCGGAAATCGACAGCATCCCGTTCATCACAAAGAAAAGTGCGAAGGACATGAGCATCGAAAATCCAGAGGGGCGCTGCCGGCGAATTCCAAATTCAAATTTGCGCGGATACTGCAACGACAGCCAGTTTCCCACCATGAAGTGCACACACGCGGCGAAGGGCAACGCCGCCCAGGTGGCCAGCAGGATGGGCAGAGAAGGCACATGGCCGAGAGCGACGACCATTCCGAGAGCCAACAGGACTTCAAGTAGGATCACCGAGGAGTGAAAAAGATTCTTGGCCAGCATCACATCGCGAAATTTCACCGGGGACATGAACAGCCGTTCCACGCCGCGTCCGTCATAAGCCAAATTGTTCGGGCAGAAATTCATGACCAGAAGAAAAATGTAAGCCACCGAAACCGGATAGATCAGTTGTGAAGAAGCGAAATTGAAAAAAGCGGGAGGTCGACCCCCGTGGCGAGTGCCGCCCATGCCCAGGTTCAAGCTGAACACTGCAATCAGCAGGAGCGGCATGAAAACGTTCATGAGCATAATGGTGTTGCGGACCAAGTAATGAAATTCCTTGACGTAAATCGCGGCCACAGGCCCGCCGAACAAACGTGTACCAAAATTGTCTGTGGCGGATGCCCGCTGCTCCGCCGCTGCCGCAACAGTCCCAGACGCGGCCTCGCGCATTTTTGCCGGTCTGCGCAATGCGGGCGCTGGAGCGGCGGATTCCCCCAAATCCTCTCCCGTGAATTGCGCGTGTACGCGGGTGGCGAAGAGCCCTGCAAATAACGTCGCATATACGCACAGCAATCCAATTGTTTCCAGCGCCCCGGTCGAATCGCCGGACGCCGCTTGTTCCAGCGCCACCCCCGCTTCCCCTGGAGGAAGAACCCGCCACAATACGGCCGAATCTGTGATAGCCCGCTGAATCGGGCCTCCCCATCGCTGGATGGCTGGACCAACAAACTGAAAGCTGATGGCAATGAGAATGAACAACGCCCCCAGAATTTCGCGCGTGCGCCGCCTGGCAAGAAATCGTTCGATCCAGGCGAAAAGCATGCGGTTGAAAATCAAATTGATCGCTGCAGAAATGCCCAAAGCGAGCACAACCCAGGGCCACAGGCTCGGGCGCGCCAGCGTGATGCCAATTCCCATCGCCAGATGCCAAAAGATTCCCGAAAGCGCAGCCGGATCGGCAAATCCATAGGCCACGTTCATCAGGAAAAATGCCGAAAATCGCAAAGGGAATCGCAAAAGGTTTCGCCCATCGAATCCCGGATTCATCTGCGATGTCA
>DATNHU010000223.1:0-13347 GCA_035604795.1 Candidatus Limnocylindrales bacterium | reverse complement strand
TGGCCACGCTGGTATCCGCGTTGATCGCGCACGGAGGAGAAGACTCTGGAGCGGCACATTCCGGCGCGGCGCCTGCGACGATGGATGATTTAACCGCAGCGCTTTGCCTGGTCGCACGCTTCGAGCCGATTGTTCGGGGCGCGGCTCGAAGCACGCCGCAGCACACCGCGGGGGTTTTGCATCTGGCGCTCGCCGACGCCGAACGCCGCACACTTTCTCAAATTGTGCGCAGCATGTCGCACAACTCCCCGCGGGAAAATGAAGCAGGCGAACAGTATCTGGCGCGGCTGGCGGAATCCTTGCTAATTGAAACTCTGCGCGATCAGTTTCTGGCGCGGCGGCTGGCGGCGCAAGACGTGAGAGGAGTGTTTTCGTCATTGAGCAGGGCTCTGGCACGGGCGATGGATCTCGCCAATGACAATCCGGAATCCGCGAACGAGCCTACCTCCCTTCCACCCGCGCTGGTGCGCGCCGCGCGCGCGCTTCTGCCCGGTATTCCTGAGCGCGGCGCGGGAGCGGCGGATGCAAGCGTGGAGAAGCTCCACCAAGAATTCTGGACGGGACTTCCTGCGCGAGAGAAATCGGTGATTCTGCGCGGGCCGGACGCATGGTGCGTGCCGGTGCCGGTGGTGCGGCGCTATCTGGATCAGTTATTGAGCGCGACGCGCGGCAGTCGTGGCGATGCGCCCGTGCGCGAATCTCGAATCGTGATCGTAAATTATGCGCGCGGTCTGGAATCTGAGCAGGGGCGGCCGCGGCGAACCGTGGCCAATGGATTGATTGAATTGATGCCGGTGATTGAAAAGATATGGCCCACAGAAAATCCCGGGGAGCTGGGCCGCGCCAGCGTACGAGCGCTGGTCAACGAGGTTTCGCCGGGGATCGGCGGAATTCTTGCGGCCCTGGTGGAGAACCTGACAAGACTGGCCATCACCCGGGGAGATTACGTCGAATTTGAGCGCGTCCTCACGGCGCTCGATTCCGCGCCGCGCGACTCTGAACACTCCCACCTGGTGGCGCTGGGCGAACGAATAATGGATGAATCGAATTGGGGGTTGCTGGTGACCGCGGCGCTTGCGGCGAACACAGTGGATGCGTCACTTCCGCGATTGTTACGGCGCGATCCCGAGCGTCTGCTGAAATCTTTTGGAACTTTGCTGGCCGAACCCGACGGGCTGAACGCCCTGCCCGCGATGGCGCGGCTCACAACAGCCGCGGGTGAGGCGGTGCTCGGCGCGTTGGAATTGCACCTGTACGATCCGCGGCGACAGCGTGCAGCGACAGCGATCAAACTGCTGGCCGCGACGGAACCACAGAGATTGGTTTCGGCATTGCCTCGCGCACTGGCCGGTTGGGACTGGAACCTGCAGGACCTTACGGTCGCGGGGCTCACGGCGCGGGATGCCGAAAAAAAACCGGAGGGCGTGGCGCGCGCGTTTGTGGAAGTGCTGCGCGAAGCCCATCCGCTGGTTGCGCCGGCCATGCTGGATGAAATTGGACTGGCGCGCGAACTTTCGGGCGTGGCGTTGCTTTGTGAAATTGCCGAAGGCGCGCTGGAACAGTTGCGGGATGTTTTCATCCGCATAAAAGCGATTGAAGCGCTGGGCCGGATGCGCGCCACTTCCGCGGCGCCGTTGTTACGCACGCTGCTTCGTTCGCGCCAGGGGCTGGTGCACACTGAGCCGGTGGGTTTGCGCGTAGCGGCAGAAGAGGCCCTGGCGTTAATCGAAAACCACCCTGCTTCAGTCAGGTTGCGAGCGAGCAAGGACGCGCTGGAAAAAGCCAGCATCCCCTTTGCGCGTCCCCGGAGATACTTCCGCATTCCGTTGGACCAGCCGTACGCGGCTCGCATCGAACAACGCGCCGAGGTTCCGATGACCGTTGGCTTGAAGTACCCCAGTGAAGCGCGAATGGAATTGCGGCCTGACCCGCGGCGAACCGGGAGGATGGCTGCCGCGCGAGTCCGCAGCATTAGTTTGGGCGGGGCCTTCCTGGAGTCGAGCCAACGCCTGACCGTGGGCGATCACTTCATCGTGGAAATACGCGCCGGACTTCGCCACATTCGCTCCACCGCAGTGGTGCGGAATGTCAGGGCGGGCGGTGGAGGCGTGGAATTCCTGAGCATGAAGGAAGACAGCAGAGAGAGGCTCCGCAGGCTTGTGCGCCGGCTCGTTGACTAGAAATCTCGGATTTCACGCCGTTCGGTCCTTTTCATTTCACGCGAGTTTCCGTGCCCTCACCCATCAACGTCCAATTTGTGCCGTCTTCCGAGAATTCCGAGCGCCAGACGACACTGGTGGGAGAGGTGAATGTATTCGTGGTCCGAAATGAAATATGTTTGCCATCTTTCTGGTCAAAGCCGCCCAAGTATGTCCAGAGGTTCCCATCAATGGTCAGTTTGGGAGTGCGGGGGTCGCGATCGCCGCGGGAAAGGCCGAAAAACAAATAGGTGTGGTCCTTCTCGTTGTAGGAGTAAACGCTGAGATCGTTTTCAGGGCCGTCCGAGGTCTGGACTAATTGATCGCAGGTGAGATAACCGTGATTGGTTGACCAGGAGCAAGTGGTGGTGGCGGAATTGCTTCCCACCTTGCTGAATTTCGAGTCGCGCATTTGGCCCTTAGAGGTCCACTGCCCCTGAAAAGCGCTTAGTTTTTCGAGTCCGGTTGTGGTTGCCTGGGCCTGCGCCAAGTTCGCTCGATTCCACGAAGCTCCCGCTAAAACCACACAAAGGACAACCATAGCTGCCGCGGCTCTCATGCCATCCCACCTTTTCTGGTAATTATTTGAGGCGCATTATGCGCCCGCCGCGAAAGGGCGTTCGCGAAGGGGTTCCTCCGCCGAGCGATTCTCGTCGATAATTCCCTGCTCAGCTTCCGCTGTCGCTGAAAGCGGCTCGGGCAGACTTTCCACAGATTCGAGCGCTTCAATTTCCTTGGAGCTGGCAACTCCCAGTTCACGGAATTTGTTGGCTCCCGGTAGCAGCCGCGTGTTAAATGAGCGCACCGCTTTCCTGTGGCTTTCGTTGGCGCGCTCCAGGCCCTTCCCCAGCTCCCCGAGATGTTCGGCGAAAACCGCGAGCCGCTCGTAGAGTTCCTTACCGAGCGCGCTGATTTTCTCGGCGTTTTCCGCGAGCATCTCCTGGCGCCAGCCGTAAGCGACGGCGCGCAAAAGAGCGATCAGAGTGGTGGGGCTGGCCAGCACCACGCGCTTGTCGATAGCTTCTTCAATCAGTGTGGGCGCCTGATCCAGCGCCGCGCTGAAGAACGATTCCCCGGGGACGAACAAGACCACGAATTCGGGCGTGGGCTCGAACTGCTTCCAATATTCCTTTGCTGAAAGCGTCTGAACGTGCGCGCGTACTAATCGCGCATGCTCTTCCATCGCGGCGTCCCGGGCGTCATCGGTCTGCGCAGTGGTTGCGGCGAGGAACCCGTTGAGTGGAACTTTAGCGTCAATCACGATGCGTCCGCCGCCGGGGAGGTACACGGTCATGTCGGGGCGCAGCTTGCCTGTCTCACTGTCCACCGATTCCTGCTCTTCAAACCCGCAGTGATTGGCAATTCCGGCCAATTCCACCACGCGCCGCAGAGTCAGTTCTCCCCAGCGGCCCTTCACTTGTGGCTGCTTCAAGGCGTTTGAGAGAGAGCCGGCCTCATCGCGCAATTCCTTGCTGCTCTGAGAAAGCTGTTGCACCTGCGAGCGCAATTCGCCGTATGCTTCCTGGCGCGAAGATTCCACCTGCGCCAATCGCTCATTCAATTGCCCCAGCGTAGCGCCCAGTGGACGCACCAGCCCCTCAATGGCCACTTTTCGCTGCTCAAGCTCGCTTTCGGCTTCGCCGCGCAGGAGCTCAAATTTGGAATTGGCCAGCTCCAGAAATTGTTTGGCACTCCTGCCAAGGACGTCCGAAGCGAGGCCTTGGAAAGCGTCGCCGAATTTCGTGCGCGCTTCGTCGAGCAACTTCTTCTGCTCCTCCAAATTCTCGCGCACCTTTTGCGCAGAAGTTTCCGCGCTGATGCGGCGCTGTTGCTCCAGTTCCAGTTTTTCGCGGAGGACGTCGCGCTCGCTCTTGTGCTCGAGCGACTGCCGGCGCAACTCCGCTTCCACAGACTGATGCCCATTGGCGTCTGCTTCCAACTCGCGGATCCTGGCGGAGAGGTCGCGCGCATGCATGCGGCTCCAGAACCAGGCGAGCGTAGCGCCCGCAAAAAAAATCAGAATGGCTATGCCAATGGTGGAAAGTGAAATTGGAAAAGCATCGCTCATGGCTTCCTCTCAAAATCCGGGGACAGAGATAACGGGAACGAACCTGATTCTAGCACACGGGTTACTATCCGAAGATAGAAGGAAATCTCAAGCCGAATTTTACTCGAGAGAGATTTAAGGCCGCAGCAAAGCCATCCATGCGGCTTGCAAATGACGGCCCATCTCCGGCGGGGGGCCTGAGGAATAAAGCTGCTCCAATTCATTCTGGAAATGCGCCAGGCCTTGCGGATCCTTTTCGAGATTGTCCATCCTCCCAAGCACCCGGTCAACGCGCGCGATCCATTCCCCTTGTGCCACGGCCCTTGCGGCCAGCAATTCGCGGCGAACCAGGGCAAGATCGGGCGCGCCGGAAGCCCCCGGGACAACCCGAACGCTGATACTAAAATTCCCTGGGCCAATCGCGCGCATGGCGACAACCGTTGAGTTCTTCGGGCCGCCGCTGGAAGTCACGCGCTGAAGATTTCCATCGCTCAGCTCGATGGTCGCGGGAGTAAGGTTTCTGACCGCCAGGGCAAGTTGCTGCTCAGTTCCCTTCACGCGAACGATATATTTACTCTTCTTTCCGATGGCGAGCTGCCCTGCCGGGGGCTGGATTTCCAGCGAAACCATGGTGAGCAGCAAGGGACCACTGGAGTGCCCGGCGACTTCCACTTCCAACTCGGCCGGACCCGGGTTTGTGTTCGGCCCGGGCTGAAGAACGAGTGACGCGGTAGAGGACGCCAGGACCAGGACAGGCTGGCCAGTCAAAGTTGCGGTGTTGATGTCCGCGTCCCCACGAAATCCCGCCCCGCGAACGGCGATTAAGTCATCCAGAGCTACGACACGTGGGTAATCCGTGACGACAATTTCATCGGGATGAATGGGTTGTGGCGCGAGCACCATGGACGAAGCTTGCACCACCGTGCCAGCCGGTTCACCTTCGGCCTCGGCAAGAAATGCTCCCGGGTCGGATGTGACCACGAAGCGTGCGCGGCCGGTTGAATCCGTGGTGACTTTGCGACCCCCGGTAAGAGTCACGGTCACCCCGGGGACCAGACGCCCTTCGGCATCCAGGACCGCGAGCGTTGCGGGTTTATCCGTCTCGATTTGCGGCGGCAATATGATTTGAACTGCCGCGGGTGGTATGGCTGGTCGCACAGCGCCCACGCCTTGGCGTGCGCACAGATGCGCCGGGGCAAGCAAAAGGAACCCTAAGCCACATGCAGCAATCCGAATTCTGAGCGGCATGATAGTAAAATTCTAATTGCTACTAACGCTCAGAAGATGGAGACGCGCCGGTGGCTGTATTTGCGTCGCGGGCGGGCGCATTTTTCACCCATTTGTTGAACCAATTCAGTTTTTCCCAAACCACGTGCTCAATAGTTTCCTTGCCGGCGTACCCATGCGCCTCAAGGGGCAGGGTGACGTACCTTACATTTCCGCCATTGCCCTTGATGGCGCGGTAGAACCTCTCCGATTGGATTGGAAAAGTACCTGCATTGCTGTCAGCCTCTCCGTGAATCAGCAGGATTGGAGTCTTGAGCTTGTCTGCAAACATGAATGGCGACATCTTGATGTACAGATCAGGCACCTGCCACACCGTGCGGCGCTCGTTCTGAAATTCAAAGGGCGTCAACGTGCGGTTGTACGCGCCGCTTTCGGCAATCCCAGCGCGGAATAGATCCGAGTGCGCCAATAAATTGGCGGTCATGAATGCGCCGTAGCTATGCCCGCCAACACCAACGCGAGTTGGATCGAGCACACCCATATCGGCAGCCTTATCAATCGCCGCTTTGGCGTCGGCTACGATTTGCTCCACGTAGGTATCATTGGCGTCATCGGGTTTGTCGGCGGCGGCGATCACCGGCATGGCATTATCGTCGTCGAGCACCACGTATCCTTCCAAAAGGAAATACAGTTCCGAATATCCGCGGATGGTGGTGAACCGATATTGCGAGCCCTGGATTTCACCGGCCAGATCGGCACTGGCCACTTCCCGAGGATAGGCCCAGAAAACCCCGGGCATCCGTGTGCCTGGTTTGTAGTCCGCGGGCGTGTAAACCCACATCGAGAGCGGAATCCCGTCCGCGCGCTGGTACTTTACGAGTTCGCGGTGGATGCCGCGGATTTGTGGAGTCGGGTCGGCAAAATGCGTGACGGGCTTGGCCTCATCTGAACCGGCGGTGCGTACAAAATAGTTCGGAGGATCGGTTGGCGTCTCGTGGCGCGTAATGAATTTCGATCCGTCAGCGGCAATGACGGCTACAACAGTTTCGTAAGCCTGGTCCGGACATTGGAAAATTCTCTCCGACTGCAAGGTGCGAATATTGAATCGGTCCAAAAATGGATGGTCGCCTTGCGGTCCAGAGCCGGTTCCGTCCAGGAAAATGAAATCCCCTTCCTGCCGGATTGCGGAGTGGCCAGACGGCAATTCCCGGGACAAGGGATTGCCGGGATTCTTGTACCGGTCACCGGTATCCAAATCCCAGACCAGGCGGGGCGCCTCCGCTGGATTTACGGGATTGAAAAAATACGTCCGGGAGTGCCGCGCGCGCATATTGCTGTCGCGATAGATTGCAAAATCCGGCTTCTCTCCCCAGGTGATGCCCGCGAAACGCTGCCCGGTACGCAATAGCTCCGCAGGCTGCCCCGTGAAGGGCGCCTTAAACCACATCACTTTGTCGCGCTGAGGGACTTGTTTGCGCGGATCACCACCGTCCAGCGCCTCGGCCCAAACCAGGGTGGACGGATCGTTTGAGCGCCAGGTAATGCTTCGCGGTCCGGGAGATATACCGTTTCTGGGCAAGTTGTCCTCCAGAGGCTGGCTGGCAACCTTGTAAGCCACATGACCGGCGATGTCCCAGACTTCGATGTCCCGCGGAAATGAAGCATCCGTTAGAAGGAACGAGTAATGCCCGGTCTGCCGGTTCAAACGCGTGACCAGAATATATTTTCCGCCCGGCGCGGCGCTCACTCCGGCATATACAGCGGGCTTGCCAATGGGAGTGATCTTGCCGCCGGGCAAGTCCACGGTGGCGATCTGAGACCGCGCGTAATAGTCGAAAAGATCCTCGTCGTGCGCGTCTTGCAGGAGGTCTTCAAATGTGGCGACGGCAGTGGCTCGCCCAAAACTTTCCTCAATGTGCGGGCCAACCGGAATTTTCGGCTCGGCGGGCGGTTTGGTGGTGGCGCGGTCCACGGGAACCATCTTGCACAGGAGTCTGGCGCTTCCCATCCATTCGCAAGCTCCACCGCCTCCTCCGCGGCCACCTCCACCGCCGCCCCCCAGAACGGAATCTATTTGCACTCCGGAAATTACGTGTGCCGCGCCGGAACTGTCGCCTATCCAGAGCAGCGTTGCGTTGCGCGTCGTCTGCGTGAAGATGAATGTCTTCCCATCGGGCGACCAGCGCGGCGCGCCGAACCGCCCTCCTTCGGGAAGAACAACTTTGTGCTCGACGCCATCGGGAATACTTTTCACCACGAAATCTGTGAAGGCGGGAGAGTTGTGTGTCGCGCTGGTCAACGGATTAATTCGCAACCCGGCCAGCCGGAGCATGGGCTGAGCCATGTCCGCAATTGTGGGATATCCCACCGAGCGAAACAGCACCATGAAATGCCCCGAGGGGTCCACCGCCCCCGTCGGAATCACCGGCGCGTCCATCACATCCAGGATCTCTTTTGGCGGCTTCTGATAAGTGGACTGCGCGCCCAATGGCGTCGCAACCATGCTGATGACCAGCGCGGCGCAAAATGCTGCCAGCATTGCCGCTCGAATTCGTCCAGCATGCATAGAAGAATTACGGCTGCTCATAAACACACCTCCGGCACGAAGTCTTACTCCACCAGGGATACTTGCACAACCCCCCTGCTGCTTAAGGACGAACGGGAACAGGGACGCGTTTCGTGTCCGGTCAAACTTGAGAGGATTTTCAGTTGGATCTGTGAAGGAGGTCGTAAATCTTGGCATCCACGAAGAGTTGGAACAGCACCGGATCCAGTTCCTTCTCACGCACCGACATTTCCAGAATCTGCAGCGCCTTATCTGGTGAAACCGCCCTCTTGTAAGGCCGGTCGGATGCCGCAAGCGCGTCAAACATGTCGCACACGGTCATGATCTTGGCCTGCAATGGTATCTGATCGGACTTCAACTGATAGGGATAGCCGGTCCCATTTAGTTTTTCGTGATGCGCGCGGGCGATGGCCGGGATGCCGCGAATCTCGCGTGTCCAGGGAATCTGCATCAGGAAATTGAAACTGTGCACCACGTGCGATTCAATTTGCAGCCGCTCGGTGTCATCCAGGCTTCCCTGCGGAATGCTCAGAAAGCGGATTTCCTCCGGCGTCAGCAGATACCCTTTCGCTCCCCGAGGATCCTCAAAGGCTTGGCGCCCGATTTCAATCAATCGCTCAAAATTGCCTTCGGGGAGCACGGTCGGTTCGTTGGCCCTCAGGACAAATTGATTGGCGTCCTCCAGCTCCGCGAGTTGTGAGCGCAACTCACGGTCAAGCTTTTCAATTTCAGGAGCCGCGCGCTCCGGACCCAGGCGCATGGCCAGGTCCAGCTTCCGCTTTTCATAACGGGCTTCAAGCTCCTTGCAGGCATAATCGAATCTGGTTTGCACCACACCCAACTGCCCGGGATAAAGTTTCTTGGCCTTGACCAGCACTTCCTCGCGTACCGCCACTTTCCCGAAATCATGGAGCAGCGCGGCGTATCTGATTTCTTTCATTTGCTCGCGCGTGAAGCGAACATCTGCGTAGCTTCCGGTCGGAATCCTGTCCACGGCTTCCGCCAAGCCGCAGGTCATGCCGGAAACGCGATGGGAATGGCCGGATGTGGCGGGGTCGCGCTGCTCGATGGCGGTTACCGCGGCCTGGACGAATCCCTCGAACAATCGCTCGATGTCCTGATAGAGCGTGCTGTTTTCGTAGCTGACGGCGGCCTGCGAGGCCAGGGAAAGCGCCAACTGCATGGCCCGCGTCCCGAACGGGACCACCTGACGCGCCACCATCTCCGGGCGAGTGAGCTTCACTCGAAAATCGCGCTTGCAATTGATCAGCTGCATCACACCCAGCACTTCCGCTTTTGCGTTTTTCATGGGCAAGGTCAAAAGCGAGCGCGTCCTATATTTAAATTCACGGTCAAATTGTTTGTTGAACTGATACGGAGAGCTCCGCAAGATCCGATATGCGTCGCGAATGTGAATTGGATCGCCATGCAGGGCCACGTAGCCTGCGATGGATTTCTCGGAAATCGGCATGACTAATTCGCGCTTGGGGAGCGAAATGCTGTCATTCTGCGAAAGTTTGAAGCGCAGTTTGCACTGACCTTCCCCGTTTGGCTGCCCCTCAGGCCGCGTCTCTTCCACCAGGTAAATCGAGCCGGCGTCCGCGGAGGTAATCTCCCGGCACTTTCTGAGAATCAAATCGAGTACGGCGTCGGCATCATGTGTGGCTGAAAGCGCCACGCCGATCCGGTGCAACTCCTCCATTTCATTCTCGGTCCGCTGCAGGTCTTCCTGAGCAGCCTTGGTTTGCGCTTCGAGTTCCAGGCTGGCGAATGCGGCGGCCACGGCCTTCTGGGCAACTTCGGGCGAAGCATTGCGGGGCAGCCAGGCGAACCATTCGATTCCGCGCGTTTCCTTTGGCGCGCGCCCTCTAACCATTCCAATGAACCGGACTCTCGGGAACATCTCCGCAAGCGCGCTCAAACGGTCAAAATCCTGCCGGCGAGTACGGCCATCGCAATCGGCCACGCAGACAACCTGGAGTTTCTGCAGCTTGCGAGATGATTCAAATTCAAGCGGGTCGGGAAGGTGTTTCAAAACGGCATAGTGGCGGCTTAATTCTCGTGCCCATCGCTGCTTCGCGCACCCGGGCGACATCCACACTTGAACGTGAGAGGGCATCGTTCCTGGTCTAGGCAGGTACAGTAATTATATCGAAACGATGTTGCGCAAAAGGAATGCAGCCGCCCGGCTGTTTCCCGCCTGATACCCCGGCACCTGCTCCGCTTGCACCGCATCCGCGCCTTTGTTAGCCTGCATGCAGTCCGGAGGAACCCTTTGCGCTTGGACGTGGGTGCGCGCACAGATGTGGGGCGCGTTCGAGAAAATAACGAAGACGCTTACCGGGTGGTGGATGCGCTGGAGTTGTTTGTCGTCTCCGACGGTATGGGAGGCGAGGCCAATGGCGAGGTGGCCAGCGCCTTGGCGATTGAAACCATTATTGAACATTGCCAGTCGTCGCTGCAGGACCCTGCGGCTCCATTTTTTGGGGAAACCCGAGCTGGATATTCCTCGCGCACGAACCGCCTGACGAGCGCCGTGAATCTCGCGAACCGACGCATTTATGAATCGGCGGAGCGCAACCTGCAGCAGCGCGGCATGGGAGCCACGATTGTGGCTGCATGGATTGAGGGCTCACGCATGAGCCTTTCGCATGTTGGCGATAGCCGCGCCTATCTCTTGCGCGCCGGCTCGCTCGAGCAATTAACCGCCGACCATTCGCTGGTCGCCGAACAGGTCCGCCAGGGCCTGATCACACCGCAGCAAGCCGAATCCAGCGAGTTGCAGAACGTGCTGACGCGCGCCCTCGGCCCCCATGAGGACATCGGCGTGGATTCCGCGGAGGTCATGCTCCTGCCCTCGGACACCGTGGTGCTCTGCACGGACGGCGTCACACGCATGGCCAGCGATGAAGAAATTGCCAGCATTCTGCAGACCACCACGGGTGCGCAAGCCGCCGCTGACAGCATCATTGACCTGGCCAATGAAAACGGTGGCGTCGACAACTCGACCGTCATCGTCATTCACCTCGCCAGCGAGCCCGGCGGGATCCTGAACACGCTGAAGCGCTGGACTTCAGGCGACGATCACTGACCGTAGTTACTCTCAGACAATCATTTGAATGGTCTTCCCTCCTGTTCGACGCGTACAGGAGATAATGGAGTATTGGTTTTGGCGAGTTTCTACGGCTTCAAGCTGTCTTGAAGCCCCCCTTTCATTCCCTGCGGGATTATTCGTGGGGAGGAGAATTCGCATATGGCGCGACTGTTATTGACCTTTGAGGATCAAGTTCTGCGCGAGCTGCCCATGAGCAGCCGCGAAGCATCGATTGGCCGCTCCCCCGACAACGATCTGGTGATCGATAACCTCGCAGTCTCCAATCACCACGCACGCGTTTCCTACGAGGGCGGTCAATTATTCGTGGAGGACCTGAAGAGCTTGAACGGCACTTTCCTCAATGACATGCGCATCGAGCGCGCCGCTCTTCACGGCGGGAACAGAATTCAGATCGGCAAGCACACCATTCTGGTGGACACTTCCCATGACCTCGAGATTCCCTTGGGCGGGGGCCGCAAGGCCGCTGCGCCAAACATGGATGAAACTGTGGTCCTGGACACCAAGGAGCGCCGCGAGATGTTCCATCAGGCCGCCGCTATCGGCGAGCGCGTCCAAGTGGCGCCTGGACGCATGCGTGTCCCCACGCTTGAGGTGGTGAAGGGAAGAACGGATCAGACCGAGTATCTGCTGAACAACAAACTCACCGTGGTCGGCAAATCCGAGATGGCCACCATTCGGCTCCGCGGATGGTTCGCGCCCGGTGTGGCCGCGCAAATCAGCCGCCGCGACGATGGCTACTACATCGGCAGCGGCGCGCGAATCCCCAATGTGAATGGTGCGCCGATTTCGGGCCCGACGAAATTAAAGGATGGTGACTCCGTTCAGATTGGGCGAGTCCATTTCCGCTTTACTTATCGCGACTGAAATTCCAAACTGTAATTTGAGGGCAAGAACCTCAGGCCTATCCCGGCGGCCAACGCATCGCGCGTCCGCCCAGCACATGTAAATGTAAATGATCCACGCTCTGCCCGGCTCCAGCGCCGTTGTTGATCACAGTTCGATAACCGCCTGATATTTTGCGCTCAGCAGCAAGTTTCTTGGCCACCAGCAGCATTTTCCCGAGCAGCGCCGCATCTTCCTGCGAAGCATCATCGAGGGAAACCATGTGCTTGCGAGGGCAAATCAGCACGTGCGTGGGCGATTGTGGATGGATATCGTCGAACGCAAAAATATCCGCGTCCTCATAAATAAGTTTTGCGGGCAGTTCCTTCCCGCCGATTTTGCAGAAAATGCAGTCGCTCATGGCTGAACTCCCTAGTCCGGGGATGAGGTTTGCTGCGCGTCGTCCAATCGAACGACGAAAGTCTCAAACCCATCTTCGCTGTGCAGCTTGGAGGCCAGTTTTCGCGCGGCGTCCTCACTGGGCTCGTTGCCGATGCGCAGGCGGAAAAGCCGTCCGTTGGGGCCCATCCCCTCTTGAATGGAAATGATCTGATATCGCGCGGAGAGCTGATCGCGCAGCCGCTCGGCGTTTGTGCGGTCCGAGAATGCGCCGACTTGCACGGCGAAACGCCCCTTCGCGGGATTCGTGGGCGCGTTCACAATTTCCAGGCGCACGCGTGCTGTACCCGGTCCTACCATGTCAATCGCACTGGCCGCCGCCAGCGACAAATCAATGACGCGATTCCCCACAAACGGCCCGCGGTCCGTGATGCGCACGTCCACGTGCTCCCCATTCACAAGACTGGTCACGCGCACCACGGTATTGAACGGGAGCGTGCGGTGTGCTGCCGTGAATTTATGCATGTCGTAAATTTCGCCGTCGGCCGCCTGCCGCCCGTGAAACGGGAGGCCATACCAGGACGCGATTCCCTGCTCCGCGTATCCGCCGGGTGCAATGGGTTCCGGCTTATTATTCTTGCTGGGTTGCCCCGCATTCGGCGGCACAGCTCTCGGCGGCTTAGTATTCGGCGGCGTTGTATTGGATGGTGCGGGCTGTGGGGCGGGAGGCACATTCGCCGTGGTGCGCTTCGGCGCGCAGCCGCTCGTCACCAGCGCTACGAGCAAACTCAAAGTGACAGTTATTTTTGATGTCCTGTGAAGGGGACGGAGGCGTGAACGAAAGATCATCGCCTCAGGCGCCCGGCCTGGGCGCGCGTTTTTCCAGCTCGGCCGCCATCTCCGCGAGTTTGCCCGAAGCGGCGCGCAACGCGGAGATAAATTTCTTCTCCGCGGTCGGCCGGATTTCCGTTTC
>DATNHU010000222.1:0-20772 GCA_035604795.1 Candidatus Limnocylindrales bacterium | reverse complement strand
TGGGTATTTCTATCAAGTGACCGCGCTAAGGGGGAGGGTGGTAGGTACCGAGACGTCGCACGTTTTTGCCCCTCGCTGGTTGAGACAATCATTTGCCAGAAAGTATGTAAAACTGGCGTTGTACGAATACCGACAACCTTTTGACTCCAAATTAATCGTGAAAACTGTCGAGACTGACAAGAACGGAGTTTTTGATTTTGGACCTCTTAAGATCGGCTATTACACGCTCACTATAGATGACCAAGACGCGTTCGATGTTGAAGTAAAAAACTTGCCACAAGTGACGGAGTCGGTCCTTATAGATGCATCCCCGGTTTACCCCGATTGCTCCGGCGGGCATGAGTTCATTGTGAAGACGAAGTGACCAGTTCCCGATCCATCTGGGCGGGGATTTTCATCTTCCTTACTTTCTTGCGCGAACCCCTCGCAACGGCCGGGTTTCCGCGTCCGTAGCCAGTGCACGTGCGCTGGGACCACCCCTTCTGGCAGAATGGGCCGCCAGACCAATCTATGCGCGCCGCAAAAGATCGAATGGGCATCATTCCGAACGACGACTTGCCAGTCGGGAGGTGGCGCGCGCTGGCGCTGCTGGCGACGGCCGCGTTCCTGGAAATGAGCACGTGGTTTTCGGCGTCGGCGGTGCTGCCGCAATTGCGCGCGGCATGGAGGGTTTCTTCCTCGGCCGGGGCTTGGCTGACCATTTCCGTGCAGCTTGGATTTGTGGCCGGCGCGGTGATTTCCTCGGCGCTGAATCTGGCGGACCTCATCGCGCCGCGCAGGCTGATGCTTTATGGAGGGACGTTTGCGGCGTTGGCGAATTTAGGGCTACTTGCAAGTCAAGGAATGGCGAGCGCTGTACCGCTGCGATTCGCCACGGGAGCGGGGATTGCGCTGGTCTATCCACCGGCGATGAAGGTGATGGCCACGTGGTTCCGGCGCGACCGCGGCACGGCGCTGGGAATTATGGTGGGTGGATTTACGATGGGTTCAGCGCTGCCGCAATTGCTGAATGGATTTGGACAAGTGCGCTGGCCGAGCGTGATCGCGACCACCTCCGCGCTGACACTTCTGGGCGGAGCGCTGGCCGCATTCGCGGGACACGACGGGCCATTTACATTTCCGAAGGCGGTGTTCGATCCGAAGCAGGCGGCGCGCGCGTTCGCGAACCGAGGCGTGCGACTGGCTTCGTTCGGATATTTCGGGCATATGTGGGAGCTTTACGCCATGTGGACCTGGTGCGCGGTGTTTTTCGCGGATTCCCTACGCGCGCGGGCGGCGGCAACGGGCACGGTGATTTCCGCGGGAGATGCGACGCGCGGAGGGGCGCTGGCGGCCTTCGCATCGATTGGCGCGGGCTCCATCGGATGCTGGGCAGCGGGAGTGCTGGCTGACCGCTGGGGACGCACGCGCACGGCGGCAGCTTCCATGGTGATCAGTGGGGCGTGTGCGTTGGCGATCGGCTTAGTCGCCGAGCGGTCATTTCCGCTGGCGCTGGCGATTGGAATTGTGTGGGGATTCGCGGTGGTGGCGGATTCGGCGCAATTTTCGACCATGATTACGGAAGTTGCGGACCAGAGTTACGTGGGCACGGCGCTGACGCTGCAGCTAGCGATTGGTTTCACTTTAACTGTCGCGACGATTTGGCTGGTGCCGGTGTTGCGTGAAACACACGGTTGGCCGTGGGCGTTTGCGGCGCTGGCTCCCGGGCCGGCGCTGGGAGTGATTGCAATGTTGCGCCTGATGCGCGCGCCGGATGCCAAGAAAATCGCGCACGGTCTGGGGTGAGATGGGCGGCGCTACTTCCGCGCGTGCACCTCGTCCTTAATTACCTCGCCGCCCTTCATCACAAACGTCACGTGCTCCATGATGGTGATGTCCTTCAATGGATCGCCTGAGACGGCGATGATGTCGGCGAATTTCCCGGCTTCCACGGTGCCAGTGTCCTTCGCCGTGCCCAGCAAATCCGCGGCGTTGGTCGTGGAGGCCTGAATTGCGCCCAGGGTGGTCATGCCACCGCGCACCAACGCGCTGAACTCCTTGGAGACGAAGTCCACGTCGTCGTCCACACCATAGGCAATTTTCAGGTGATGGCGAAGCGCGCGGGTGAAGGCAGGCTGCTGCGCCGCCAGAATCGCCAAACCCTTTTCCGCCATGATGGGATCGGCGCCGAGCGACGTGCCTTCTTCCGCGCCGTGCTGAAAAGTGTAAAGAGTGGGCACCAGCCAGGTGCCTTTCTGCTCCATCAGTGCTGCGCCCTCTTCATCCAGCATGGTGCCGTGTTCGATGGAATCCACCCCCGCGCGAACGGCGGCCTTGATTCCCTCCGTGCCTTCGGCGTGAACCATTACGTGCTTTCCCGCGCGGTGGGCAACTTCCACGGCGCGGGCCATCTGCGCCTCGCTCAATTCCTGAACATTGAAATCGCTGAAGGGATCTTCGACGCCGCCGGTGGCCATGAGCTTGATCCAATCGGCGCCGTACTTGATGTCATGGCGGACGGCGTCACTGACCTCGTCCACCGTGTTCGCGATGTTCGTGCCGCGCGGCATTTCATGATCCGGTGCGAGAGGGTCGTTGTCGCCGTGGCCGCCGGTGAGACTTATGAAATTTCCCGACGATTGAATGCGCGGGCCACGGATCAGTCCTTTGCGGATGGCATCGCGCAAGGCGATTTGTCCGTAGGCTGGATCGCCTTCTCCCGCTTCGCGCAGCGATGTGAAACCGTGGTCCATCCAGGTTTGCAAATTATGGAAACCCCACAGCGCAGCCATCGGAGACGACATGCGCAGTCCCCCCGTGGGTGACTGGTCCTTCATATTGCCGAGGATGTGCGCATGGCAATCGGCCAGGCCGGGGAGAATGGTTTGGGTGGAAAGATCGATTACCGGCACTCCCGCAGGCGCGGTGGCCCCCACGCTGGCGATGCGGTCGTTCTCAATGGCGATATAAACATTCGTCGCGTAGTTGCCGGTACGCACATCGAGTAGCTTTCCTGCAAGGATGGCCACGCGTACGGGAGGCTTCGATGCTGGCGGCGCAGTTTGGCCTGACGCGGTGAATGCGCCGCAACAGGTCAAGCAAATGAGAGCGACAATCCTCAAAAGTCTTGTTTTCACGGGGTCCTCCAAGACAATTTACAAGTCCGTCGCAGGCAGCTTATTCGCCGCCACGGCGATTCACAAGCGCAGATGCGGCGCTCACGTCTTTTTCCTTCGCGTGCTCAGGTAATGGTGCCAGAAAATGCAAGTGGCCACGCTACGCCAGGGGCGCCAGACCTCGGACATCTTGTGGAGTTTTTCCGGCGTGGGGCGCTTCCGCAGGCCCTTCACTTGCTGCACGGCGATTTGCAATGCGAGGTCGTGAGCGGGCCACACGTCCGGGCGGCGCAGCGCGAACAACAAGTAATTTTCGGCCGTCCACGGACCGATGCCCTTGAGCGCGGTCAGGCGAACGCGCACGGCTTCGTCGTCCATGGCGCGAAGGGCGGGGAGGTTGAGCCGCCTCGCTGCCATCTCTTTCGCGAGCAGCCGCGCGTACAACATTTTCTGGCGGCTGAAACCTGCGGCCTTCAGCTCACGCGTGGTGAGCTTCAGGAACCGTCGCGGCGTGAGCCGCTTCACTTTGGCCAGGAGCTTGTCGTAAGCGGCTCTTGCGGAGGCGAGCGATACCTGCTGCTCGAGGATGAGATAGACCAGCGTGGCGAAGCCGGGTTCGCGCGTCCAAAACGGAGGCGGGCCGTGTTGCGCGACTACTCCGGCAAGATGTTCATCGCGGCGCGTAAGCTCGGTGATTGCGTGCGCGTGACCCTGCTCGTCAAGGACGACGAGAGCTGCCGATTCGATGGCCGGACCACGGGATGCCGGTGCATGTCGTTGCGCGGCGGCGGCGCCCATCATTCCGCCGTGGATGGGTCAATCATGCGGCGGACGGCCGAAATGCTATTGGCGGGGAAACCGCCTTGCTGGGCGTGCTGGCGAACTGCTTCCTCATTGGGCGCGATATAAACGCAATAGACCTTGTCGTCGGTCACGTAGCTGTGCAGCCATTGGACTTCCGGCCCCATTTTTCGCAATTCGCTACAGGATTTCTGGGCGATGCCGTGGAGTTCGGCGGTGGAAAGTTTTCCCGCGCCGGGGATTTCGCGTTCGATCACGTATTTCGGCATGGCCATTGTCCTCCAGATATCTTGGTTCCTCAGCTTGCCGCGCGGGAATCCACTTCGGTTTTGAGTGCAGCGATAAATTCACCGAGCGGCTTGGCGCCTTGATCGCCCTTGCTGCGATGGCGAACGCCCACAGTGCCTGCCTCGGCCTCGCGTCCGCCGACCACCAGCATGTAGGGGATTTTCTGCAACTGCGCATCGCGAATTTTTGCCTGAAGCTTTTCATTGCGTTCGTCGAGCTCGACGCGGAACCCAGCCGTGGAAAGTTTGGCCATCACTTCCTTGGCGTAATCATTCTGGCGATCGGTGATGGGCAACACAATGGCCTGCACCGGAGCGAGCCAGGCGGGGAAAGCTCCGGCATAGAGTTCGATCAGATAGGAAACCATGCGCTCCATAGTGCTGATGACGCCGCGATGAATCATCACCGGGCGATGCACGTGGCCGTCGGCGCCCACGTAGCCGAGCTCAAACTGACTGGGCAAATGGAAGTCAATTTGAATGGTGGAGTAAGTCTCTTGATGGCCCATCACATCGGCGAGCTGAATATCCAGCTTGGGGCCGTAGAAGGCCGCTTCGCCGGGTGCAACCGTGTAAGGAAGGGCGAGCGAATCCATGGCCTCCCGCAGCACGCGTTCGCCGTGCGCCCACATTTCGTCGTTGTCCACAAATTTTACTTTGTCGTTCGTGTCGCCCAGCGACAGGCGATAGCTGTATTGAGTGATGCCCAGATCGCGATAAGCGCGCTCCACCAATTTCATCACGTTGATGAATTCTTCCTTGATTTGTTCGGGAGTGCAGAAAATATGCGCATCGTTGAGGGTCATGCAGCGGACCCGGCTGAGCCCGCTGAGCACGCCGGAGCGCTCGTAGCGGTACATGGTGCCCAGTTCCGCGAGCTTCACGGGCAAATCGCGGTAACTCCGCTTCTTCGATTCATAAATCAAAATATGGTGCGGGCAATTCATGGGCCGCAGGACCAAATCTTCAGTCTCCATCTCCATCACCGGGAACATGTCTTCGTGATAATGGGCCCAGTGCCCCGAGCGCTTATACAAATCCACTTTGGCCAAATCAGGTGTATTCACATGCTGGTAGCCGAGCTCGCGTTCGCGCTCGAGAATATATTCTTCGAGCAGGCGGCGAATCGTGGCGCCTTTGGGCAGCCAGAGAGGGAGCCCTGTGCCCACCAAATCACTGACGGTGAATAATTCCAGCTCTTTGCCGATGCGGCGGTGATCGCGGCGCTTGGATTCCTCCAGGCGATGCAGATAGTCATCCAGATCGGCCTTAGTGAAAAAGCACGCGCCGTAAATGCGCTGCAACTGAGGATTGGTTTCCTTGCCCTTCCAATAGGCGCCGGAAACGTTCATTAGCTTGAACGCTTGAATTTTTCCAGTTCGGGGAATGTGAGGGCCGCGGCAGAAATCGATAAATTTTCCGGTGGTGTAAAAGGAAACCATCGGCTCGATAGCCTTTTCCTCGACCAGTTCACACTTGAAGGTCTGATTGGTCTTGCGGTAAAGCTCCAGAGCTTCGGCTTTGGGGAGCAGCTTGCGCTCATTGGGGACATCGCGTGAAGCGATATCATGCATGCGCTTTTCGATGCGCTCCAAATCTTCAGGAGTGAAGGATTCGGCGCGCTCAAATTCGTAGAAGAAGCCGGTTTCGATGGGCGGGCCGATGCCGAGCTTTACATCAGGAAAAAGTTCGAGCACCGCTGCAGCCAGCAGATGCGCCGCGGAATGGCGGAAGACAAACAGGGCGTCGGGATCTTTTTCGGTGAGGATTTCGAGCTTGGCGTCGCGCTCGATTGGCCGGGAGAGATCGACCAGCTCGCCATCCGCGCGGGCGACGAGAGCGGCGCTGGCCAGGCGCGGAGAAATACTTTTGGCGACCTCGGCGGCGGTGGTGCCGCGGGGCAGGTCGAGGACCTTGCCGTCCTTCAGTGAGATGTGAATGGTCTCCATCGGCTTTCCCGTTGTGGGGAGAAACACTAAACCTAACAAGGGCGTGGCCGCCGGTCAAGCTGGGGTCAAAAGAAGAAAGATTCACCACAGGGGGCACAGCGAGCGCGGAGGTAGCACGGAGAACGCGGGGTAGCGCTGACCCAAAGAAGCGCGTGATATTATTTTTGTCCTATGAGAACCGTGCTGCTTTTAATTTGCTCGAACATTTTCATGACCATCGCGTGGTACGGGCACTTGAAATATCGGAAAGCGCCTCTGGTGGCGGCGATTGTGGTGAGCTGGCTGATCGCCTTTGCGGAATACTGCTTCCAGGTGCCCGCGAACCGCATCGGGTACGGGGAATTCACGGCGTTCCAGCTGAAGACCATTCAGGAGGTGATCACGCTCTGCGTGTTCGTGGTCTTCGCGTGGACGTATCTCGGTGAAAGCCCGCGGTGGAACCACGCGGTGTCATTTCTCTTTCTGGTGGGCGCCGTGGCGTTCGCGTTCTGGGGAAGAGTGTAGTGCCCGCTCCCTCAAGCGCCTAGAAGGTTCAATGCCGTCTGCGCGTAGATCGCGGCGCAGTCGCGGACTTTTCGCAAGTCCACATACTCGTTGGGGCCGTGCGCGACTGACAACAGGCCCGGGCCATAGGCGTATGCCGGAATATTTTGTGAGGCATAAAACCGCGTTTCGAGCAGACCAGGGCACATTTCAAACTTTGCGGCCTCACCGGTTACGGACTGCACGCTTCCAGCAAGCGCTTTAGCTAATGGACTTGTATCACTCGACGAAGCCGAGCGGCCCTCCTGCAATATTTCCCAATCGAGCGGAATGCCATCGCGTTTGCATTCCTCCAGCACGCCGATGAGGCGCGACTTCTCGGCATCGAAATCTTCCTCTGGATTGATGCGGCGGTCCACAGTGAACCAGCATTTCTCCGGGACGACATTGAAATTCGCGCCGCCGGCGCTTTGCCCGCCAATCAAGAGAATGGAATTGCGCCCCTGCTTCGCCCCAATGTTGCACGCGGTCGTGCGCCTCTCTACTTCGCGTTTCAACTCCTGAAGCCGCGCCACAACGGGCATCATGCGCTCAAAAGCGTTTTCGCCCTGGTGCTGCAACCCCACGTGCGCGGATTTCCCCAACACGTTCACGCGCAAGGAGATCGCTCCCCGATTCGCATTCCATACAATGCCGCTGGTCGGCTCCGCGGTGAGCATGCCGATCCCATTTTTTCCAAGTCGACCTTGCCGCGCGAGCCAGCCCGATCCCCAATCGCCCCCCGTTTCTTCATCCGGGACCAGAATCAGGCTGATCTTTCCACCCAATCGAACACCGGTTTCCCTGAGCGCGAGAACCGCGAACAGCATGGCGACAATTCCACTCTTCATGTCGCACGAGCCTCGACCGAACAGAAACTGTTCCTTCCGCACCTTATGAAATTGCTCCGGCGATTGCGCGGGGACCACATCGTAGTGTCCGCTGAAATAGAGTGCGCGGCCGCCCTCCCCGAAACTGGCCAGAAGAATGGACGGAGCATCTCCGTCGTTGTTCGTTTTTTTCGGAACAGAGATGCGTTCCCAATTCAGCCCGAACTCGCGCAATTGTTTTTCCAGCAAGCCCGCACAAACATGATAATTTTTGCCCGGAGGGTTTTCAGTTGGAATGGCGACAAGTTCTGATGTCAGCGAAGCCATCTCCTCTTCACGCTGGCTGAGCCATACGAGGAGTTTTTCAGTTTCCCGTGACGCGCCACTGGACGCTTGATTCACGGGTGACGATGCTAGGGACTTGCAGAATCAGTGAGAAGTTCCAAATTGGCTGCGGCCAAGAATCCCTACTGCAGCGGTCGCGCGGACGCGCCGCCGGAAAGCTCGGCGCGGAGCGAGGCCAGCGCCTGGCTGGGCGGGCCTGCGCGGAAATAGTGGCTGGTTTTGGTGTGCTGGTGCAGCTCGAAATAAAAAAGAAACTTGCGGCCGGTGAAATCGTACTGATAGAGCGCGGGGAACCATAGCCCCGGCTCCACTTCATTTTGCTCGTAGATGAGCTTCGCGCCTCGATTCACTTTGCCCGCGATGCCCCAGGCAAACGAAATCTCGCTATTGAGATCGGCTTCCAGGCGGACAAGCTGGGCGGCCTTTTCATCAATCCAGGCGACGGCCGTGGCGTGGCGCAGCAAATCTTCTTCGCGCGTTTTTGGCACGAAGGATGGATTGGGATCCAATTTAAATTTCGCCAGCGTGCGTCCATCGCGCACCTCACGCCCCACCCAGGTGAAGGTGTAGGCATTGCGGACGGTATTCACAAAGTCGGAGCGGTCGTGCATGTGCTTCTCATATTTTTCGCGGTCGAGTTTGGTTTGCCTGTTGGCCGGATCCTGCGCGGCTTGCAGCGCGCGGGCGACGATGCCCATCTGCTCATGAATCGTGGCGGCATCGGAGGGCTTTCCATTTTCCGCCAGAATAATGCGGCCGGAATTGACGCCGGTGGGCACGACCCGGGAGGTCCTGTCCTCCACGGCGCTGGCATCCCCATCGCGGCCGCGCACCTGGCGGTGTTCGACGCGTTGAAACAGCGGGAGGGCCAGGTCGTTGGCATGCTGGTTGACGATGACGCGATCGATAAGCGCGCGCTGTTCTGCTTCAGTGGGTATCGAGGTGGTCGCCAGGGGAGGGTCGTTTCGCCGCGGACTTGACCGAGGCTGCTGTCCGACCGCGGGTATGGCCACGAGCGTGGCGCATAAAATTGCGAAAGTTGCGATTCGGTGTGGCATTCGGGCAGCTCGTTGGGATGGAGCAGTTCTCATAAATAGGGATTCCCTGATTGGGCGGCAGGTTGCTCCTGCGAGGGCCGAAAGACCATTTCCATAGATTAAGCCCCTCATGCAACCAAAAATCAGCAGTTAAGTCATTCGGAACTGGTCCCCGGGAGAATCCATTTCCCCTCCACCTCATGGTATCCTAAAGAGAGGTCTGGAGTTATCCCGCAGGGCAGGCGTTTCCGACTGGTACCCGCAGAAACTCCTTCTTTTCGCGCATTTGCGGCATTCCGGAAACAATCCGGCGCATCTATACGTTTTATAAGGTGAGGATCCACGAGGTCGGAGAAGAATGGGCAAAACAGGCGAAATAGCACTTCCGGCAAACTTACAGGTGGCCAGAGCGCCTGCTCGCAGGAAGTCATCGAAAGTGGCGTTGGCGGAGACGTTCCGCCTGGCGCTGGACGCCCTGAACGCCCACAAGTTGCGCAGCTTCCTGACCTTGCTCGGAATTATTCTGGCAGTGGCGACCCTGGTGGGAGTGATGTCGATCGTCTCTGGCCTGAACTTCTACATTTCCGACAAGGTGGCCAATCTGGGGGCGAATGCCTTCGTGGTGAACCGGTTTGGCATCATCACAAACGAGCAAGAGTTTTTGAAGGCTCAAAAACGTCCGCTGGTGACCTACGACGATTACCAGGCGTTGGTAGACAGGATGCAACTGGCAAACGCGGTGGCGGTGGTGGAGGGAACCACGCTGGATGTACGCGGCGCGGGCCAACTGGATGAAGATGTGAACATATTCGGCGTTTCGCCGAATTATACCGATGTGCGCGTGATCGGGTTGGAGCGCGGCCGCCAGCTCAACGACGCGGATGATGAGCACCGCTCGCCGGTTTGCGTACTGGGGATGGATGTGGTCACCAAACTGTTTCCCAACGTGGAGCCCATCGGAAAATTTGTGCGCGCCGGGCAGGAAGAATATCAGGTGGTGGGAATAACGGTGCCGCTGGGGACAGTGTTTGGCCAGCCCCAGGACAATTACATTCTGGTGCCGTTTCATACGTGGGAAAAATCGTTTCACACCGCGCAGAATTCAATGACTATGTTTGTGCAGGCGCGCTCGCCGGAATTGATTGACGCGGCGGAGGACGAAGTTCGCGTGATCCTGCGTGCGCGGCGGCATCAGGCTTACAACGATCCCGACAGTTTCGGAATCATTGGCTCGGATTCGATTACCGGCCTGTGGCAACAGCTCACCGGAAATATTTTTGGAATGGCGATATACCTCACGGCCGTTTTTCTGGTTGTGGGCGGAATCGTGATTATGAACATCATGCTGGCGAGCGTTACCGAGAGGACGCGCGAGATCGGCATTCGCAAGGCGCTGGGAGCGCGGCGGACCCATATCATTATGCAATTCCTGGTGGAGGCAGCGGTGCTTGCCGCCGTGGGCGGACTGATGGGGATCGGACTGGCGGAAGGAATTACCTGGTTGGTGCGCGCGACCACCTCCATGCCCATGTCCACACCGCTGAACGCAGTAATTATCGGTCTGACGCTATCCACAGCGGTGGGACTATTCTTCGGAATTTATCCGGCGATGCGCGCCGCGAAGCTCGATCCCATTGAAGCCTTACGCGCGGAGAACTAAGCAGGAAGCAATAGGAGCGAACCATGGCACAGGGATCACTTGAAAACTTGAAGTTGGGAATGGAAACGCTCCGGGCGCACAAGTTGCGCAGCTTCCTGGCGGTGCTGGGGATCGTCATCGGCGTCGGAGTGGTCATGATCGTGGTCGCAATCATCCAGGGCTTCCGGCAACAGGTGGTGGACAGCATCAGCTCCTTCGGGGCGGATACCGCATTTGTGTCCCGGTTTGAGCAGGGCCCGCACAGCGGGCGGCGGCCCAAAGAGGAGCGCGAGCGGAAGCCCTTGACCATGGAAGATGGCGACGCCATTCGCGATATGTGTCCGGCGGTCAGCAACGTCACGGTTTGGATAACGCAGTGGGAGACGGCGCACAAAGTGATGTATCAAAGCAATTCGGTGACGGGGATTGATTTTCGCGGCGCTGAATCGAATTATCCCTTCGTCTATGCCAACGCCACCTTAAGGGAAGGCAGATTTTTTACGGAAAGCGAGAATCAGCACCGGGATGACGTGGTGGTGTTGGGTGAGGATGCAGCCAAAGCGCTGTTCGGATCCCTGCCGGCGACGAATCGGGACGTGCTCATCGACGGCGCGGATTTCCGCGTGATTGGCGTGCTGGATAAGCCCAAAGGCGGATTTAACGGCAGTGATGAAGACCGCCGGGTGGTGATTCCCTATCTCACATTTAAGAAAGTTTATCCAGCGTCGTATGAGAATTCGATCCGATTCCAGGCCAAACAGGACCAGTTGGATACGGCCGTGGATCAGGCGCGAGAAGTGCTCCGGCGGCGCCGCAACGATGCCTATGACAAGCCCGACAGTTTTTCGTTGACCACTTCGCAGCAACAGATCCAGGAATTTGATTCCATCATCGGAATGGTGGTGCTGGCCACATTTGTGATCGCCTCTATTGGATTATTGATTGGCGGCGTAGGGGTGATGAACATCATGCTGGTGAGCGTGACCGAGCGGACGAGAGAAATCGGGGTGCGCAAAGCGATTGGCGCGCGCCGCAAAGACATTACACTGCAGTTTTTGTTTGAGGCCATGGCTCTTACTGGAGTCGGCGGCGTGATCGGGGTAATCAGCGTGGAATCCCTAGTGGCCGCCATCCGCGCTTGGACAGATATGAAAGCCATCGTGCCGTTGTGGGCCGTGCTCCTGGCCCTCACGGTATCGCTGGCCATCGGGTTGATCTTCGGGGTGTGGCCGGCCATGAAAGCCTCACGCCTGGATCCGGTGGAAGCGCTGCGCTACGAATAGGACACAATTCTGCGGCCGCAATAAATTAAAGCTCCGAGTATAATTCCTGAGTTGAAAATCGGATTTATTGATTATGTTCCGTGGAAGGTTGTTTGGCGGAGGCCGGCGGCTGCGTTGGGGCGGAAATCAGAAACGCCAATTCCGGGTCCCCGGTAAGGCGGGCCGGGAAAGCGCGCACGTACCTTGCGAGATGCGAATACAGCAAGGCGTGATAGTTGAACGCCCTCATTTCTTCCACGGCCTGGTCCGGTGTCCAGTGGTCTACCACCAAACGGTATAGTGCGATCATCAATCCGGTGCGATCAGAGCCGAATTCACAATGGACGAAGATTTTTTTCCCGAGATTCTCGCGCAAGAGTGAAAAAAAAGAGATGACCTCTTCGCGCCGGGGATCGTGCCATGAACTCCATGGCAGGCTGACGAAGCGCATCCCCAGCGATTCCACATGGCTTTGCTCCGTTTGTATTTCATCATTCTCGTTACGGAAATCCAGCACGATCTCGATGCCAAGTTTCTTCAGCTCCGTGTAGCCTTCGCGTTTGGGCTGCGCGCCGCGGCAAAGCGTGGGTGTTATGCATGCGGAGTTGGGAAGACTTGCAATGGTGAGCTTTACTGCGGGAGCTCCCTCGGGCGCGGCTGTCTCGTGTGAACTGGCAGAGCCGGGTGCGCGCGGAGCGGATGAGAGCGACGTGGAAAGGAGTAATGTGACAAAAAGAATTACAAAAATGGCAGCGATCAACCACCCTGCGAACCGGACGGCCGCTGAATGAAACCAAAATGAGCGCGAAAATATGCTGGAAATCACGGCGAACCTTGAAATGATGGTAAGCGCGCGGCATTTTGGAGTCAATCGGAGCGATTGAAAATGTGTTTAGTGGCCGTTGGTGCCTTTTTGGAACAGCACCACTACAAATAGACAGGTGTTGTCTGATAGGCCTAACATTTAGTGATTTTTTTGCGATTCCCTCTTGACATCTTTTCCGCAGAGATTGATACTGCCCCCCCAGATTAGGGGGACCGTGGAGCAGTGCAGGATCGCTGACACCTACGCTCCTGCAAGACGAAGCGACACGCAGCCTGCCCGGCAAAAAACGGAAACATACGACGGGTGAAATTTCCCGGCGCCGGTTCACCCAGCTTCCGGCCCGGCGTCGAAAGCGATTCCGGCCCTTTTAAAATTCCCGGGAATCGCAGGGGAGAGGTTTTCGTTTTTTGTTTTTGCAGGGGCCTCTATGGCTCCCGAAATCGAGTGGCGCCTGCCCGGAGAAGCAGGTGCTGCGCCCCAGCCGCTGGGCGGGGGTACAATAGGGGGGACCGCGACCCGCGCGGATCAACCCCAAATGCGCGGAGGCGGATGATGGCGGAAGTCAGGATGGCAATCAATAAAGAAACGTTGCAAACGGCGGCCCGGAATGTTCCCGTCACGGGTGCGAAGCGAGGGCTGGATTTTTCCCGTTATTTTACGGACGGGAGAATTTCGCCCTTCGATGCGGTCGAGTGGGAGACCAGGACCGCGCTGATTGGGAATGAGAAGGGGCAGGTAATTTTCCGCCAGGAAAATGTGGAGGTGCCGAAGCCGTGGTCGCAGACGGCGACCAACATCGTGGCCTCGAAATATTTTCACGGCAAGCCGAACTCGCCTGAGCGTGAAAGCTCCGTGCGTCAATTGATCGGGCGCGTGGTGGATACGATTGTCGGCTGGGGAGAAAAGGGCGGGTATTTCGCATCGGACGCATCGCGTGACACTTTCCGCGACGAATTGGCTCACCTGCTTGTGGAGCAGAAGATGGCCTTCAATTCGCCCGTGTGGTTTAACGTGGGCGTGCAGGCCAAGCCGCAATGCTCGGCGTGCTTCATCAACTCCATTCAAGATGATATGGGCGCCATCATGGGATTGGCGAAAACCGAGGGAATGCTTTTCAAGTGGGGCTCGGGAACAGGGACGAATTTTTCGGCGCTACGCGGCAGCCGCGAAACGCTTTCGGGCGGTGGAATCGCCAGCGGCCCAGTCAGTTTCATGAAGGGTTTTGATGCCTTCGCGGGCGTTATCAAGAGCGGCGGGAAAACGCGCCGGGCCGCGAAGATGGTCATCTTGAATATGGATCACCCCGACATCGTGGAGTTCATCGAGTGCAAGATGAAGGAAGAGCGGAAGGCCCAGGTGCTTATCCAGCAGGGCTACGATCCGGGGATTGACGGGGAGGCCTACTCCTCGGTTTTCTTCCAGAATGCCAACCATTCCATCCGCGTCACGGATGAATTCATGCGCGCTGTCGAGGAAGATAAAGACTGGTGGACGCGCAACGTCACCGACGGCTCTCCCGCCGGACAATTTCGCGCGCGACACCTGTTAAGCCTGGCCGCCGATTCGGCCTGGCACTGCGGCGATCCGGGCATGCAATACGATTCTACAATCAACCGATGGCACACGTGCAGCAAGACGGCGCGGATCAACGCCTCCAACCCCTGCTCGGAGTACATGTTCCTGGACGACACCGCCTGCAACCTGGCTTCACTGAACCTGATGAAGTTTATGGGAAATTCCGGGCAGTTTGATGAGGACGGATTCCGTCATGCAGTGGACGTGACCATCACGGCGCAGGAAATCCTGGTGGACAATGCCAGCTATCCAACGGAAAGGATCGCGCAGAATTCACACGATTTCCGGCCCCTGGGATTGGGCTACGCAAACCTCGGCGCCCTGCTGATGTCGTTGGCGCTGCCGTACGATTCCGAAGCCGGGCGTGACATGTGCGGCGCGGTGACTGCCCTGATGACCGGCGAGGCTTACGCGCAGTCGGCACGGATCGCCGAGCGGTTGGGCGCATTCGAAGGCTACGAAAAAAACCGCGAGCCGATGCTCAACGTGATCCGGTTGCACCGCGATTCGCTGCGGCCCATCAAGCCGGAAAATGTGCAGCCCACATTGCTGAAGGCCGCGCAGCAAGCCTGGGATGACGCTCTCGAACTGGGAGAAAAGCATGGCTACCGCAATTCGCAAGTGAGCGTGTTGGCGCCCACGGGCACCATCGGCTTCATGATGGATTGCGACACCACCGGCATTGAACCCGACCTGGCGTTGGTGAAATTCAAGAAGCTGGTGGGCGGCGGTGTGATCACCATCGTGAATAACACCGTGCCCGGCGCGTTGATTCACCTGGGCTACACTCCGGAAGAGACCGAGAAAATCGTGGCGTTTGTGGATAAGACCGGCTCCATCGAGGGCGCGCCCGCATTGAAGCCTGAGCACCTTCCCGTGTTTGATTGCTCTCTTGCGCCGGCGGGCGGGGGCCGCTCCATTACGTGGACGGGACATGTGGGTATGATGGCAGCCGCGCAGCCGTTCCTTTCGGGCGCCATCAGTAAGACAATCAACATGCCCGAAGAATCCACGGTGGAAGACGTCATGGATGCTTACATTAAATCGTGGAAGCTGGGGCTGAAGGCCGTGGCCATTTACCGCGACAACTCGAAGGGCAGCCAGCCCCTTTCCGCTTCCGGCGCAAAGAAAGAGGAGCCGGGAAAGGTGTCTGAGCCCGCTCCGCTGGTTGCGCCGCAACAACAGGAGCTGTTCAGCAACGCCCAACGGAAGAAACTGCCCGACGAGCGCAAATCGATCACCCACAAGTTCTGGATCAATGGGCATGAAGGCTACATCACCGTGGGGATGTACGACGATGGCAACCCCGGCGAAGTCTTCATCAAGATGGCCAAGGAAGGTTCCACGCTTTCCGGGGTGATGGACGGCTTCGCGCTGGCCATGAGCATCGGCCTGCAATACGGCGTGCCTCTGCGTGCGCTGGTGGACAAACTGATCAACACGCGCTTTGAGCCCTCCGGATTCACGCACACGCAGGAGATTCGCATCGCGTCATCGGTGCTCGATTACATCGCGCGTTGGCTGGGCGGGAAATTCATCTCCACGGATTATTTGAAGTTGGGCGAGTTGACCGGCGGAGATGTGATGGCCGCGCCGTCGCTTTCCGCAAACGGCGCAGTGATGAACGATCCTCCGGTGCCGGTTGCTGCTTCCAACCCGCCATCCAACTCGCGCGCAAACTTCACGGCGCGCACGATGATGGCCAGCGCGCCCACATGCAGCAATTGCGGCATGCTCATGACGCCCAATGGCAGTTGCTACAAGTGCAGCAATTGCGGCGGCACAAGCGGCTGCAGTTGAGGCCGAGCAAAAAAGACAAGTTTTCCGCTTAATCGAAGGAATGCTCTTCAGAAAAATCAAAAGGGGATCCGGTTTGGATCCCCTTTCGTAACACCCCTTTAGGACCTACCGAGCAGTGCGCTCAATGGCCTACCCCGGGAAGTAAAAATCTCTGCAATAAACATGTGCAAATGCCTTGCCAGAGCGAGAGCAACCTGTGGAAATCTACTAAATTATTGATTCCACGGAAGATGCAATGATATAAACCGAAAGGCGAAAAGAGGGAAGGCAGCTGTAATACTGTTTTTCACAGAGATAAGTAAGGAATCTATGGTCTCGCGGATACTGGGTTCTTAGGCCGAGTCTCGCTGGGAGTTCTAGACCCCCAATGCAGCCTGGATCGCAGAAGCCACGGAAGCGGCGTACCGCTCCACGTCCTCGGCATGCTCAGCCTCAACCATGACGCGAGCCTTGGGTTCAGTTCCCGAATAGCGAAGAACGATTCGGCCAGAGTCACCCAGCGCAGAAGCGGCTTCCTTCAACGCGCGCGCAACTTCAGGGAGCGATTCGAGCGGCGGTTTGCTGCGAACTTTCACATTGAGGATCGTTTGTGGATAAACTTTAAGGCCGCTGACCAACTGGCCGAGCGGCCCTCGCAAGGCAACGAGGCTGGCAATCTTCACTGCGGTAAGCAGGCCATCGCCGGTGGTGGCATCATCGAGGAAAATAATGTGGCCGGACTGCTCGCCGCCCAGGTTGCATCCGCCGCGAATCATTTCCTCGAGCACATAGCGGTCGCCGACGTCGGTGCGGACCAGAGTTATGCCCTCCGCTGCCAAAACGCGCTCCAGGCCAAGATTCGCCATGGTCGTGCCGACCACCCGCCCGCACTTGAGCTTGCCCGTAGATTTCAAGTAGCGCGCTGCGGCAAGCAGAATGCCGTCGCCATCCACCAGCTTGCCGGAGGCGCAGACGAAAAGCGCACGATCAGCGTCGCCATCAAAAGCCACGCCCAGCGCGGCTTTTTCAGCAACCACGCGCTTCTGGAGCGATTCCGGATGGAGCGAGCCGCAATTCTTGTTGATATTGCGCCCGTCGGGAGAATTGTTAATGGCAGTGACGTTCGCGCCCAGCGATTGAAATAGTTGCGGGCCAAGCGAGGAAGCCGCGCCATTCGCACAATCCAGCACAATCTTCATGCCTTTCAAACTTGCGCTGGGCAGGAGTCGGCCTCGCAGGAACTCGAGATACGCTTCATCGAGAGTGGCGTCCTCTTTGAGCCAGAGCGCTTCGGCAGGCTCCAATTTGCCATTGAGGATTTCGCCTTCGAGTTGTTCCTCGATTTCATCGGGAAACTTCATGCCCTTCGAGGAGAAAAGCTTTACGCCATTATCGTGATAAGGATTGTGCGACGCGGAAATAACGATCCCGGCCGAGAATTTTTTCTGGCGGACCAGGCAGGCGATGCCGGGCGTGGTAATCACTCCGGCAGAAGCAGCGGATACTCCCGACGCGGCCAGTCCCGCGGCAATTTCACCCGCGATGTGCGGGCCGGATTCGCGCGTATCCATCCCGATCAGGACAGCGCCGGGCGCGGCGCCATTTCCGCCGCGAAGATAGCCGCCCAGCGAGCGTCCCGCGCGGAACAGAGTGGCGTCGTCCAGCGGGAATACGCCGGGGACACCTCGGATACCATCAGTACCGAAAAGTTTCTTGGCCATTCAGAGCTGGGCCCCTTATCTCCGAGAAGTAAGCCAGTCTAGCACACGAGTTAATGGACAAAAGTGAACATGCCCGGGGCGCGTGCCTACTATGGAACTGTACCTTGGCACAGACCCGGAATTGCCCTCTCAGGGTAATCCTTCCACTACAAGTTTTTCAAACTGGCTCCGAGCAGGCGATGCTTGTGGTAAGTTTGTTGTCTAACTCCCTCAGTCAGGAAGCTTAAGGATGGATTTGTGGCTGACGATTTGAGTGAATCATTCGCGGAGCACCAGGCCAAATCGCATACTCCGCCGCAGGATTTCGCGGTCCACGCCACGCGTAGCACTCCCAGCCAGCGCATTCTGGCCGCGGGCGTGCTCATTGCCTTCTGTATCTGGGCCTCCAGTGTGATCATGACCTTGTTGTTTGCTGTGCTCGCCGCGTATTTTTTGGACCCGCCGGTGAGCTTGCTGGAACGGATGCGTGTGCCGCGCGCGCTGGGTGCGCTGATTGTATTGTTGCTGGCCAGTTCGCTGGTGGGCGGCACAGGATACCTTCTCTACGACCGCGTGGATTCTTTTTCAAAGGACTGGCCGCGCTATAGCAAGGTGCTGCGTGATGCCGCCACGGAAGTTGACAAGAGCATGCAGAAGCTCGAGTCGCGCTTCTCGGAAATCACGCCTGTGGAGACGAAGAACACGCGGACCGTTTCCGTGGAGGAGCCGCGGCCGCTTCGCGCGTTCCTTATTGAAGGATTGGGTTCTTTTTACTCCATCCTGCTGCTGATCACCTTTGTCCCATTCCTGGTTTTTTTCATGCTGGCTGCCAAACGGCAAATCTGGCATGTGACGCTGGAGCTGTTTCCGTTAGGCCACCGCGGGCGCGCCAAGAACATCCTGGATGAAATGAGCCGGATGTTGCGTGGCTACGTTGCCGGCAATGCGCTGGTGGCCGTCATCATGATCCTGGCAAGCTACGTTTTCTTCTCCTATATGGGACTCGACTACCCGTTTCTGACCGGGCTGGTGTCCGGACTGCTGAACATGGTGCCTTACATCGGGTTGGTGTTGTCGTGGGCCCCGCCCATATTGATTGGTATCACCAAGTGGAAAGTCCTGGCGCCTTATTTGGAAGTCGCCGGAACACTTACCGCGCTGCACATCATTTCCATGAACGTGCTGATCCCCGCAATTATTGGACGGACTGTCCGCCTGAACGCGGTGGCGTTGACCGTTGGGCTATTGTTTTGGGGATGGGCCTGGGGCGCGGTGGGATTCATTCTGGCGATACCCATCATCGCCACAGCGAAAGTGATTTGCGACAACGTGGAGGGATGGGAACCCGTGGGCCGCTGGCTGGGCTCGTCATAGTCAGCTGCGATTCTTCGGTTGATTCTTCTCCGGCGCGCGAAACACATACTTTTCTTGCTTGACGAACGGCAGGCTCTGCCAAAAACTTCGTTCTTCCGTTAATCCCTTCTACTGTAAGTTGCCGTGAATATCCAGTTGATGATTCAGGTGCATGGGATGAGATGCGGTCCAGATAACGTTGTTGTTCCGCGTAATTCACGAACCCCGCTGCTTGCCTCTTGTGTTTTGATGAGCCCTAACGAACTGCACTTGAAGAAATATTTATCACAGTTTGGCGTGGATTCTGTATGCGGCTGTCAGCGGCGTCCGGGTTGGCCGGATGGTAGCGTGCGGACGTAATTGACCAGGTTCCAGATCTGGTCGCTGGTCTGGTTGTTGCCGAAGGCGGGCATGCCGCTCAGGCGAATTCCGTTATGAATAATCACATAGAGTTCGCGGTCGCTATACATTTGAACCTCAGCGGATGCCAGCGACGGCGCGTGGGGGTAAAGCGAAGCGCCCAGCTTGGTGGGAGTGCGGCCGTCGTAACCGTGGCAGCCCGCGCAGGACGAACCGTAACTCGTGTGTCCATCTTCGATGGTATCAGCGTTGGCCGGCGTTTCCGTGGGGAGCGATTCCAGGGCGGCGCGGGCCACCAACCGGTGCTTGGCCTGCGTGGCCAAAAATACTTCCAGCCGGCTGGGCTGGTCGAGCGCGCTGATTGTCATCCGGTCGAACACAAACCATCCACCGGCAATCAGGATGATGATGATCAGTACATTAAACAGCAGAAATTTTCGCAGCATGTGAATGCAGCCTCGTTATTTGGATGCAGGTTTCGCCCAATTCATTTACAGGGAGGCGATTTTATTTTCACGCGCCAGACGGCACAAATTAGGGCGCGGCCCGCAGTCTGGCCACCAGCGCGGGCAAATCGCCGGCCTCCTGGAACATGCGAATGGCCGCGATTCCCGCGGCTCCCGCTGCCACGCATTCGTGTGCGTTTTCGGCGGTGATTCCGCCAATCGCCAACACGGGCACCTTCACGCTATGGGATGCATTTTCCAGTTGTCTTAATCCCTGCGGCGCGCCAAACATGGCTTTGCTGGGTGTGGCGAACACCGGCCCGAAAAAGAGGTAATCCGCGCCATCCCGCTCGGCGGCCTGTGCACCTTCCACCGAATGGCAGGATGTCCCCACCATGAATGCATTGGTAGAGACGCAGTTCCGCAGCCATTCGTTAACTGCCGCGACGGGAGCAGACAACTCCGCCATATGCACGCCAGCGGCGCGCGCGGCCAAGGCAACGTCCAAGCGGTCATTCACAATAATCCGTGTGGGCGAATCGGGCGGCGATTCCCTCGCGGCAAGGGCCACCGCCTCCTGGACGAGCACCAGCAACTCCCGCGTGGGAAGATCCTTTTCACGGATTTGGATCCACCGAATGCCTGCCGACGCTGCAAGAGCAATTCGCGCAACCAAATCGGAACGATTGCCAAGACTTCGTCTGTCGGTGACATAACACAGCAGCGGGGGCGAAATTCGCGGGGGCATTACCGGTCAACGCAACCTGAATGCTTCACGGGGCCATTCCAACTCTACTGCTGCACCGGATTATCGGCAGGGCGGCGAAGGAAGCTCACGGCCACGATGATATCCAGCACGCCGAGCCCGGAGATCAGCCCACGCATGGAAGGATGCAGCAGGATGCGGATGAGATCCGGATAACGGCTCAGGAAATAGTTGTGTTCCCACTGGCTCGACCAGGGCAG
>DATNHU010000221.1:0-4573 GCA_035604795.1 Candidatus Limnocylindrales bacterium | reverse complement strand
AGGTCCTCGCCGGCTTCTCAGAGGGCTCGAATTTTCCATCACTCTTTCTTCCCCGCAACTCCCGCCCCCACCGAAAAATACTCCACCAACGCCGCCACAAACGCCGCCGTAGTCGCCTGCGGAGCCTCAATCGCCACCGCCAGGCCCGCTGATCGAATCGCTCCCGCCGTAACCGGCCCAATCGCCGCAATCGCCACGCGCTGCAAAGGCTCCATGCCAATCCGGTGCGCCAGCGCCTGAAAGGATGACCCGCTGAAGAATGACACCACATCCACCGCACCTCGCCGCACCGCTTCCACCGACTCCGGCGCTGCTGTATCGGCTTCCAGCGTGCGATACGCCGTCACTTGCGTGACCTCCGCCCCGCCCGCGCGCAGCTCTGCACCCAAATCGCTGGCCGCCAGGTCGCTTTGCGGCAACAATACTTTTTTCCCCGCAAGCTCGGACCCCAGTTCCGTCGCCAGCGCCTTTCCCTGAAACTCCTCGGCCATGTGCCCCACCAGAAACCCTGCTGCTGCGGCCGCTTCGGAAGTGGCCGGACCGACTGCCGCGACGAACAGCGGCTTCGCCCCCGACTGCAGAACGTGGGGATCCACATTTAACCCCCGGCACCGTTGGGCAAAAAACCGCACTGCATTCGCGCTGGTGAACAGCAACCAGTCGTAATTTGAAATCCCGCCAATCGCGGTATCGAGCGGCCCTGCGTCCAGCGGTTCCGTGAAGGAGATTGTGGGCAGGGATATTACTGTCGCGCCCAATTCGGTAAGTTGGGCCGTAAGTGCGCGCGATTGTTCCGCGGCGCGCGTCACCACAATGCGCCGCCCCGCCAGTGGCATCCTGGGTGACTTGGTCGCTTCAGTTCCCTGATTGCCCGGCAACGGTCCTCCCAACCAGCTGTAGAATTTTCCCCGCGCCTGCCGCGATCATTTCCCACCCCAGGCCGCGTCCCAGTGATTCCGCTTCCTCCGCTTTCCCACTGGCGCGCTTCCGGATGTACTCTCTGCCGTCCGCGGAAACGATGCAGGCTTCCAGCAACAGCTCATTCTTTTGATATTGTCCCCAAGCCCCTAATGGCACCTGGCATCCGCCTTCCAGTTTGCGCAATAGTGCGCGCTCCGCCGTAACCCCTACCCGTGTCGCGAAATGATCGAACTTCCTCAATGCCTCGGCGATTTCCGGCGCAAATTCCGTCCGCGTTTCAATCCCCAGCGCTCCCTGCCCCACCGCCGGCAAACACATTTCCGGGGAAAACACTTTCGTAATCCGTCCGCTCAATCCCAGCCGGTCCAGCCCGGCCTTCGCCAGCACGATCGCGTCATACTCTCCACGGTCGAGTTTCTGAAGGCGCGTATCCACATTACCCCGCAACTCCACAAAAGTGATGTCCGGACGAGCATGGCGTAGTTGCGCCTGCCGCCGCAGACTGCCCGTCCCTATGCGCGCGCCGCGCGGCAAGTCTACAAAGTTCTTGGCCGCCCGGGCGACCAAGCAGTCCCGGGGATCCTCCCTCTCGCAAATCGCCGCAATCGTCAGTCCCTCCGGTGTTTCTGTCGGCACATCTTTCATGCTGTGTACGGCGATATCCACCCGTCCGTCCAGCAGCGCATCCTCAAGCTCCTTGATGAATACTCCTTTCACTCCAATCTGGTTCACCCCCGCCTGCTGAAACCGGTCTCCGGAAGTTTTAATAAAAACAATTTCCGTCGGCACGCCCATTTCCGCGAATTGCTCCGCGATATGCTTCGCCTGCCATGTCGCCAGCATGCTCCCACGGGATCCGATTCGCACCGGCTTCACGGTTTCTCCTGATCCAGGCCGAATAACCTGCGCACGGCATCCAGATCGCTCAGCCTCTGCCGCAGTTCGGCTGCGTTCCGCAAACGGCCCACCGGCTCCACCACCAGATGCTCCAGCAAGCCCTCCACCAGCTTCTCGATTCTCTCACGGTCGGCCGCCGAAATATTTTCCGCATCCGCCAGCTTGGCACGCAGGAACGATTCGCTCTCCTGCACCAGCTTTGCCCGCAGGTCCTGCAGCACTGCGGTAACCTCAACGCCTGCCTGCCACGCTTGGAACTTGCCGATATGCTCTTCGATGATGGCCTCCACGCGAGGAATTTCCCCCGCGCGGGCACGCTTATTCTGCTCCACAATCTCAGCGAGATCGTCCACATTATAGAGATAAACGTTATAAAGTCTCCCCGCATCCGGCGCTATGTTGCGCGGCACCCCCAGATCAATCAAGAACAGAGCGCGGTTTTCGCGCGCTGCCATGGCTCGCTCGATCATCGGGCATCCCAGCACTGCATCTTTCGTCCCCACCGAGCTGACCACCATGTCCGGCAACTGAAGCGCTCGTTCCACCTCGTTCCATTCAACCACTTCTCCTTCCCATCGCGACGCCAGCTCCCGCGCGCGCTCCGGCGACCGGTTCGCCACCAGCAAACGCGCAATTCCGCGGTCGTGCAGGCGCTCCACCACCTGCTCCCCCACCGCGCCCGCGCCCAGGATCAGAGCGCAGTGGCTCGCCAACTTGCCAAAAATCTGTTCCGCCAGTTTCACACCGGCGTAGGCTACCGACACCGGCCGCGTCCCGATTTCCGTTTCCGTCCTCACCCGCTTCCCTACTTCCAGCGCCGCCTGGAACATCCGGTTCAGCACCGGCCCGGTCGCACCCAACTGCAATGCCGCCTGGTAGGCATCCCTCACCTGCCCGAGAATCTCCGCTTCGCCCAAAAACATCGAGTCAATCCCGGCCGAGACCCGGAACACATGCCGCACCACATCGGCATCACGATGCCTGTAGAGATTTCCATTGAGCGCGGCGGGATCAAGTTCATGCAGCGCGGCAAAATATCGCTCCAGACGGTCCAGTGTTTCGGAGGAGAATTCGGGGGGCACACCATAAAGCTCGCTGCGGTTGCAGGTACTCAGCACCAGCGTCTCAGCCAACAACCCATGCGACCGCAGCTCCTCGCTGGCGCGCTTGGTCTTTTCCGTGCTGAACGCCACGCGTTCGCGCAGCTCCACCGGTGCGGTGCGGTGATTCAATCCCAGGAGAACGATTTCCATCAGCGGTCTTTCAGCTGCCTATGTCCCGCCGGCCCCTGTGCCGGCTTTTGTGTCTTTGTAGCGAGCTCCACTTAATAAAGACGGGGCTGTAATCGGGTCCCACCTTCAATAAAACCTGTGGTATCTCGACAAATAAACATTCACCACGCTGTAACTAAACAATACAAACGCAAAATTAAACATGCACAACGCCGACGCCCGCGCCCCGCGCCACGCGCCACGCCGTGAAATCCACAAATACCCTGCGTAAAACAACAGCATCAGCAGCGATATAATTTCCTTGGGGTCGCCGTTCCAGTAGTGACCACGCAATCGGTTGGCCCATACAAATCCACAGGAGATTCCCGCCGCCAGCGCAATCACCCCCACCAGCGCGCTGCTTCGCGTCATCCGGTCCAGCACATCCTGGGCGGGGAATCGCCAGAACATGCCTCCCGGCCGGCGCCGCCGCAGAAATCGGTTCTGCAACAAATAGATCGCGCTCAGCACAAATGCCAGCGCAAACGCCGAATAGGCCAGAATGTTCAATGTGACATGCAGAGCAAACAGGGGGCCGCGCGCGGGAGCGGGATGGGCACTGACTGTTCGTAGATGGGAGAGCGAAAATAAAAGGATCACAAACGGCAGCACAAACGGGCCCACGGACCGCCCTCGATGCACCAGCTCCAGCCCCAAATAAGTTGCGCCCAGCAGCCAACCGAACAGCGAAAGGGAGCCCCACAAATCCTCATAAGGCACGGCCTGTAAAACGCGCGCGCGTTCAATCAGGGCAAAATAATGCAACGCCAGCCCCGCCGCCAGGCACAGCGGCCCTAAGCGCCCAATGAATTTATTTTCAACGTAGAGATTCCGCGCGTAAGCGGCGAAGCTCGCCAGGTAAAGCACGATTGTGGCCAGCACCCATCCGCTCATTGTGGATACTTTCTAGCTAACCTGAAACCGAGCCGCCCGCCGCGTTTCCCCCAAAAGCAGGACTCATGGAGTGTTCGAATCAATTTGGAGTTCCTCGCGCCATTATAGCGGAATCCCCCGGCAGCGATACACGCCTCCCTCTTTGTGTGCTATTCCGTCCTCTTGCGTCCTATATTGTGCAAACCCTAAAACTGCCTTTTTTCAATTTTTTATTTTTCCCTTATTAAGTCAGTCGCTTGACTAAATAAGGATGCTCCCCTCGACTGCTTAGGGGAGCGTGCGCAACCTATTCTAAATAGAGGATTTATTTAAACTGGGCGGGAATTATTCGTTGGCTTCTTTGGCCGCGCGAATCTGCTGCCATCTGCGTGGACGCTTTTGCTGGTTCAAAACTTTCTTGCGCAGGCGGATCGATTGCGGCGTTACTTCTACGAATTCATCGTCGGCAATAAATTCGATGGACTGCTCCAAACTTAATTCACGGTGCGGAATTAATCGGATCGCTTCGTCGGCGCTGGATGCGCGCATGTTGGTTTGCTTCTTTTCCTTGGTGATATTCACGTCCATATCGGAGTCGCGCGAATTTTCTC
>DATNHU010000220.1:0-5113 GCA_035604795.1 Candidatus Limnocylindrales bacterium | reverse complement strand
TGATGAGGTCAAGAAATCGAATCTTCGAGGGCGAGGCGGCGCGGGCTTTCCCGCCGGAATGAAATGGAGCTTCGTTCCCAAAGATATCCCCAAGCCGAAATATGTGATCGCCAACGCGGATGAAAGCGAGCCGGGCACCTGCAAGGACCGGCCGCTGCTGGAGATGGATCCGCACCAGTTGATTGAGGGCATGATCATTGCGGGCAAAGCGGTGGGTTCGCATCAGGGATTCATTTATGTACGCGGCGAATATCGAGACGTGCTCGACATTATCGAAGGTGCGATCGCGGAGGCCTATGAACGCGGCTTTTTAGGTAAAAATATTCTGGGTTCGGGATTCGATTTCGACCTGGTGGCACATACCGGCGCGGGCGCTTATGAATGCGGTGAAGAGTCGGCGCTGATGGAATCTCTCGAAGGCAAGCGCGGCTATCCGCGCATTCGTCCGCCCTTCCCTGCCGTGGTGGGCCTCTACGGCTGTCCCACGGTTATTAATAACGCGGAAACCCTCAGCTCGGTGCCAAGCGTGATTCTGCGGGGCGGCGAATGGTACGCCGGGCTGGGCACACCGCGAAACGGCGGGACAAGATTGTTCGCGATTTCCGGCCACGTGAACCGTCCGGGCATTTACGAACTGCCTATGGGCTTCAACCTGAAGAAAATGATTGAAGAGGTCGCCGGCGGCGTGCCGGGCGGAAAAAGACTGAAGGCTGTGATTCCAGGCGGGAGTTCGTGCCCGCTCCTCAAAGCGGATGAAATTGATATCGCCATGGATTTCGATTCGGTGGCCAAGGCCGGCTCAATGTTGGGTTCCGGCGGCACTGTGGCGATTGATGAGGACACCTGCATGGTGGACCTGGCACGGCGCATCATGCATTTTTATGCGCACGAGTCCTGCGGTTGGTGCATCCCCTGTCGCGAAGGAACTTCGTGGCTGAGCAAAATGCTCGACCGGTTCCATGCGGGCGGGGGGCGGCCCGAGGACATTGACCTGATCGATGAATTGTCGAAAAACATGCTCGGCAAGACATTTTGTCCCCTGGGGGATGCCGCGGCTTTGCCAACCATCAGCATTGTCAAGAAGTGGCGCAAGGAATTTGAAGAGCATTTGAATGGGAAGTGTCCCTTCAAACCTGCTGAGGTGCTGGCGGCGCGGTGAGCGAACGGAAACCGAATGGCGGAACAAAAACTCGTCACCCTGAAGATTAACGAACGCGAGGTTCAAGTCGCGCCGGGCACGCTTGTGATTGAGGCGACGCGGCGGATGGGGATTGAAGTGCCGTCTTTCTGCTACTACCCGGGACTATCTCTTCAAGCCGCGTGCAGGATGTGCCTGGTGGAGGTGGAGAAAGCGCCCAAGCTTCAGACGGCATGCACCCTGGTGGCGATGGAAGGGATGATTGTGCGCACGGACACGCCCCAGGTGCATGCCGCCCGAAAGGGCATGCTGGAGTTCCTGCTGGCCAATCACCCGCTCGATTGCCCGGTGTGCGACAAGGGCGGCGAATGCGAACTTCAGGACATGACGTTTCGCTACGGCGCGGACAAGAGCCGTTTCATCGAAGAAAAATTGCACCAACCCGAGGAGAAATGGTCGGAGGCAGTTTATTACGACGCGCCGCGGTGCATCCTTTGTTTCCGCTGCGTGCGAGTTTGCGACGAAGGCATGGGTGTGAAGGCGCTGGGAGTCGGCCAGCGTGGCGTGAACTCAGTGATCATTCCCAACGGGCAAGATCATCTTAATTGCGAAGAATGTGGGATGTGCATAGATATCTGCCCGGTAGGCGCACTGACGAGCGGAACGTACCGCTACAAAACGCGCCCGTGGGAAATGACCTACGCGCCGACGGTGTGCGCGCACTGCTCGAACGGCTGTAAGGTTACGCTCAGCGTACGCAACAACGAAATCCTGCGCGGAAATAATCGCGACCTGAGCGGAATTAATGGCGAATTCCTTTGCGTCAAAGGCCGGTTCGGCTTTGATTTTAACAAGCATCCTGAGCGTTTGCGCCTGCCATTGGTCCGCCGGAATGACAGCCTTCAGCCGGCCACCTGGGAAGAGGCGCTCAGTGAAATTTCCACGAAACTGGCGGAAATCCACAAGAAGCACGGCTCCGCGGCGATGGGATTTATCGGGTCGAATCGCACATCGAATGAGGAAAATTATCTTTTCCAACGAATTGCCCGCTCGGCCTTCGGTACCAACAATATTGATCACCATCGAACTGCGGATTATGCGGGATTGATTTCTGCGCTTGGAGACCGCGTCGCCGGCGCTTCGGCAACCATGCAGCAGATTGGCCAGGCCCGAGCCATGTTGCTCATAGGCAATGACGCGACCGATCAGAACCCGCTGGTCGCCTGGCAAATTCGCGCCGCAATTCGGCACAACGCCGCGCGGCTCTACATCCTGGACTCAAAGCAACTGAAGCTTGGCCGCCAAGCGTTGATGAGCGTCTCGCTCAGTCCGGGTGGAGAGGCGGCCGCTGTTCGTTGGCTGGCCACCGGTTCTGGAGATGCTCCGGCCGAGCTAGCGGCCTTGAAGGAAGCGCTCGCGAGCGAGTCCGATGTCGTGATCCTCTTTGGCGCGAGCATCACAGGTTCTGCGATTAAGGACCTGGTCACATTTGGCTCGATACTGGGAGGCCAAACGCGGTACATGGCGCTGGGCGATTACAGCAACTCCCGTGGCGCGTCCGATATGGGCCTTCTGCCAGATCGGTTGCCGGGTTACGCACCCGTTTCCGACAAGGCCGGGCGCAATCGTTACGGAAAATTGTGGGGCGCGGCTATTCCCTCAGGAAAGGGCATGTCCGCGATAGAGATAATCGCCGCAGCGCAAACAGGAAAACTGAAGGCCCTGTACGTAATCGGTGCGAACCCGGTGAAAACTTTTGGCTTCAAGGACGGGAAACGCCCTTCGGGGCTCGAGTTCATGGTTGCGCACGAACTGTTCAGGACAGAAACCGCTGAGCTAGCGGACGTGGTGTTGCCCGCCGCCTCGGCATATGAAAAAAGTGGAACGGTAACGAATACGGCTGGGGAAGTGCAGCAATTGCAACGCGCGCTCGATCCCGTCGGGGCGCGAACGGATTTTGATTTGCTGCGTATCCTGTCGCATCAATTGGCGAAGCTTGGCCTGGGCACTGCCGCAAATGTGCGCTCGCCGGAAGCGCTTTTCCACGAAATCAGCGCCAACGTTGCGGGTTACGATGTTGCTATGCACGCGCTCATTACCGGAGGCGCTGCACTTGCGGCGCCTCACGCCGCAGTAAACGGCGCTTCCACCGCTGTGGCCGGGACAATTTTTTCCTCGGGGGACAATCTTTTCACCAGCGGCACTCTGGGCCGCTATTTCACGGTCATTCCCTCGCTTAAGGAAGCAGAGGCCAAGCCGTGAGCGATTTCCTTATTCGGCATTCGCTGATCGCCTCCTCGGTGGTGAAAATCGCCGTGCTGTTATTTATGGTATTGACGGCGCTTGCCTATCTCACCTGGTTTGAGCGTAAGGTGGTCGCGCATATTCAGTCTCGGTGGGGACCATATCGTGTGGGGCCGCACGGCTTGCTGCAACCTCTGGCCGATGGCCTGAAGTTCATCATGAAGGAAGATCCGATGCCCGCGGGCGTGGACAAGTTTGTATTTGTTCTCGCACCGCTGCTGGCCATGACCGTGGCGCTGACCGCGCTTGGCGTTATCCCATTTGGGCCGCAGGAGATCGAGTTGTTCGGTCGAAAGACCTCGCTGGCCATCGTGGACCTGAACCTCGGCCTGCTTTTCCTGTTCGCGATCTCGTCGCTGGGAGTATATGGAGTGGCGTTGGCGGGCTGGGCCTCCAACAGCAAGTATCCGCTGTTGGGCGGGCTGCGCAGCTCAGCGCAAATGGTGAGCTATGAATTGGCGCTGACACTATCCGTGGTGGGCGTGGTCTTGATGGCGGGTTCGCTGAGCTTGCGAGACATCATTCAATCGCAGTCGGGCTGGTCCTGGCATTTGATTCCGCGGTGGAATCTTTTTGCGGGGCCGCTCCCGCAGGTCCTGGGATTTTTCTGCTACTTTACCGCGGCCATCGCGGAAACCAATCGGGCGCCATTTGATTTGGCGGAAGCCGAGCAGGAATTAGTGGGCGGCTTCCACACGGAATACTCCAGCATGAAGTTCGCGATGTTCTTTATGGCGGAGTACGCCAACATGGTCACGGTATCGTGCCTGGCCACGATCTTATTTTTCGGGGGATGGCTTTCCCCGTTTCCGGCGACCGGCCATTGGGTTTGGACGCTTTACCTGCCCGCCGCGGTTTTTGTGTTGGGCGGCCTGGGGCTTATTTGGGACGGCCTCCATTACACAACTCCCATCGGAAAGTTTGAACTGACAGTGCTTGGAGTTGTGCTGGTGGGGGTCGGCGCAGTGACGGCAGCGCCATTTGCCATTCACTTTGCGCAAGGGCCGTTCTGGTTTCTCACCAAGGTGTTGGCTTTCCTGTTCGTTTACGTTTGGGTGCGCGGCACGCTTCCGCGTTTCCGCTATGACCAGTTGATGGCCATCGGTTGGAAACTCTTGCTGCCGGTTTCACTGGCGAATGTAGTGTTCACCAGCCTCGCTCTGGTGGTGAAGAACAAATGATCGCGGTGCTCTTTTTCCTGCTTGGCGCGGTCGCCGTTGCCGCCGCGGTGAGCCTGATTCTTCAGCGCGAGCCGATCCACAGCGCGCTTTCCTTAATTGTAGTTATGGCCGCGTTGGCAGGGCTTTACTTGCTGTTGGGCGCTGAATTTATTTCCGCGGTGCAGATTATCGTTTATGCAGGCGCGATCATGGTCCTGTTCATTTTCGTGATCATGCTGCTCAATGCGGGCGTGGAAGAGCGCACCCAATTCAGCCGAATGGCCAGGTATGTCGGCTTACCGCTGGCCTTCGTCCTGGGAGCCGGGCTGGTTTACTGGATTACACGGTGGACGGTGGGAACCGCGAGCGCGGCCTCAATGGGTTCGGTGACGCGGCCGCTGGCCATGATGCTTTTCCAGGATTATGTTTTTCCGTTCGAGCTCACCAGCATTCTGATCCTCATCGCGATAGTGGGTGCGGTTGTACTGGCGCGGCGGGAAGATGAACGGCA
>DATNHU010000219.1:0-13288 GCA_035604795.1 Candidatus Limnocylindrales bacterium | reverse complement strand
ACAACCACGAGTTTTCTGGTGGATTCAATCCTTCGTGCTGCGGGCCTTACGACCGGACTTTTCGGCACCATTGTTTATCGCACGCCCCGCGCTGAAATTAAGGCGACAAACACGACACCAGAATCATTAGACATGCAGAGTTTTCTCGCCGATCTTCGTGACGCGGGTGGCACTGCTGCCGTGATGGAGGTCAGCTCGCACGCGCTAGCAATGGATCGCCTGTGGGGCACCCATTTTGACGTGGCCCTTTTCACCAACCTCACCAGCGACCACCTCGACTACCACAAGAACGTGGACGATTATTTCGCAGCCAAACGTCTGCTTTTCTCAGGGACAGGCGCGGGCCCGCCCGCTGTGGGCGTAATTAACAGTGACGATCCGCGCTCCAAACCGCTGTTCGCGCTCGCGGGCCGCACGCTGACCTTCGGTTTGACGAACGGAGCGCAGATTACCACGCGCAATTTCGCGCTTTCCTTTTACGGATTGCAATTCACGGCACAAACACCGGAAGGAAAGATAGAAGTCCGCTCATCGCTGGTGGGTCGCATCAACGTATTCAATATTCTAGCGGCCATCGGCGCGGGTCTGGCGCTGAACATTTCACCTCTCAATATCGAGCGAGGAATTTCGCAACTCGCCGCCGTCCCAGGCCGATTCGAGCGTATTGACTGCGGCCAGCCATTCCTTGTCATCGTGGACTACGCGCACACCGATGATTCTCTGCGCAAACTCCTTGCCACTGCGCGCGAGCTTCATCCCGAAGGGCGCCTGATCACGCTATTTGGCAATGGGGGTGATCGAGATCGCACGAAGAGACCGGCGATGGGAGAAACTGCGGCGCGCGCTAGCGATCTGGTTGTCCTAACTGTTGACAATCCGCGCAGCGAAGACCCGCTACGCACCATCAACGATTCCGTCGTTGGAATTCAGCGGACCCGCACGCCCTACCGCGTGGAACCGGATCGCGAGCGAGCCATCGGAATGGCCTTCGATGAGGCTCGCCCCGGGGACATTGTTCTATTGATAGGCAAGGGTCACGAGACTTATCAAATGATGAAAGACGGCCCCGTCTATTTCAACGAGCGTGAAGTGGCTCGCCGCTTGCTCCTTGAACGGGGGTACGGGAAGTAGCAGGGAATTAGGCCGGCCTATGCCGGTGCTCTGGATGGTGGTCCAGGAGCGAAATCGAGTCGTGCGGCCCAGCCCTCTCGAAAACATATGCGGTGGACGATCAATCAAGTGGCTCGCGCTTTGGGTGTTACGCCTCCCCCGAGCCTTGACCCCGTGGCCCGGCTGGCCGGTGTCTCGATTGATTCTCGCGCGGTGGGCCGGGGAGAGCTGTTCTTCGCCATACACGGGCCGCGTCACGATGGACACGCTTTTGTCGGCGCCGCCCTCTCCTCTGGAGCGGGGGCGGCCGTGGTGGCCGCGTCGCGGCTCGGGGATTATCCCGATGGGATACGCGAAAAACTCTTTGCGGTCCCCGAAACGCTCGCGGCACTCCAGCAACTGGCGCACGCTATTCGGAGCGAATGGGGCGGGCGCGTCGCGGCAGTTGCCGGCTCGGTTGGCAAGACCACGACCAAGGAGATTTTGGCGGCCCTTGTGGCCGCGCGGTTCCGCGTTCTGAAGACGGAAGGAAATCTGAATAACGAATACGGTTTGCCACTGACGCTCGCGAAGCTCGAGCCGGATCACGAGGCGGCAGTTTTGGAATTGGGGATGTCGCGGCGCGGCGAACTCGCGCGCCTGACGGCGATTGCAGAGCCGCAGATTGGCGTGATCACGCGCATTGCTGTCGAGCATCTCGAGTTTTTTTCTGGAGTGGACGAAATTGCGCTGGCCGAGCGCGAGCTCATTGAAGGTTTGCCCGGGCGCGATACAGTTTCGGTTCTCAACGCGGATGACGCGTACGCCGGGGATTTTGCGGCTGTTGCGCCGGGTCGAGTAGTGACATTTGGAATTTCACCCACGGCCGACTTTCGCGCAGAAGCGATTGAGGATCGCGGCGCAGATGGAAGCGTGTTCACTCTGGTGGGGCCCGAAGGACGCGCGCGGCTCACTTTGTCATTGGTCGGCAGGCACAACGTGACCAACGCGCTGGCTGCATTGGCTGCCTCGAATGTTTGGGGCATTGGTGCGCAGGAAGCCGCAAGGATCTTGCCGCGACTGGCGCCCGCGGCCATGCGCGGCGAGGTATTGCGTTTTGAGGAAGGGTTCACGGTTATCAACGATTGCTATAACTCGAGCCCCACGGCCGTGGTGAGCATGATTGATTTGCTGGCCTCGACACCCGGCGTCCGCCGGCGAATTTTGGCCGCAGGAGAAATGCTCGAACTGGGGCCGACGTCGATAGAACTGCATCGCGAATCTGGCCGTTACGCAGCCGCAAAAAGGCTCGATTGGATTGTTGGCGTGCAGGGCGACGCCGCCGAGCTGGTTCGCGCAGCGGTGAACGCGGGAGCGTCGCCCGCCCAATCAAAATTCTTCACCACTTCCCAGGATGCGGCGGAATTCATCTCTGCGCTCATCGAGCCTGGCGACCTCCTGTTGGTAAAAGGTTCGCGCGGAGTACGCATGGAACGCATCATCGAAGCGATTCGCGCCAAGCACGCATTGCCAGAAGCCGCGGCGGGAGTTTCGCGCGGTCCGGAGCGGCACTGACATGCTTTACTATCTTTTTTATGAAGTACTACGACAATATTTCAAAGCCCTCAACGTGTTTCGCTATATCACCGTACGGACGGCTTATGCCAGCCTCACCGCGCTATTTCTCTCCATGGTGCTCGGGCCGTGGGTCATCCGACGCTTGCGCGAAATGCAAATCGGTCAGTTCATTCGCGAGGAAGGCCCCAAGAGCCATCAGTCTAAAGCGGGCACGCCCACCATGGGCGGAGTGCTGATTGTAATCGCCACGGCGGTTCCAACCCTCCTCTGGGCGGATCTCAAGAATGCTTATGTATTGCTCGCCCTGGGAGCAATGCTTGCCTTCGGCGCCATCGGGTTCGCGGATGATTATCAGAAAACTGTCCGGCGCAACAACAAAGGCCTTTCCGCCAAATCAAAAATGACCTTCCAGGTGCTGGTAAGCCTGCTTGCCGGAGTTGTGCTTCTCATTCTGCTGACTCGTGGCGTCTATTCAACTCAATTGATCATCCCATTCTTCAAGAATTTTCATCCCGACCTGGTGGTCCACGCGGTACTCGGACACAGCTACTTGTGGCCGCTGGGATTCGTGCCATTCTTGCTTTTCATTATTTTGGTGGTGGTGGGTTCATCGAATGCTGTAAATCTCACCGACGGCCTCGACGGCCTGGCCATCGGATGCACCATCATTGCCGCCGGCGCGCTAACCATCCTGACTTATCTCACCAGCAACTCGCGCTTCGCCGGCTATCTCGATATCCAGTACATTCCGCACGCGGGCGAATTGACAGTTTTCTGCGGCGCGCTCGTCGGCGCTTCGCTGGGCTTTCTCTGGTACAACGCGCACCCCGCAGATGTCTTCATGGGGGATGTTGGCTCGCTTGCGTTAGGTGGGACCATCGGCGTAATCGCCGTCATCATCAAACAGGAAGTGCTTTTGTTTTTCGTCGGCGGAGTTTTCGTCATTGAGGCCGTCTCCGTGATTTTGCAGGTGGCTTCCTATCGCCTAACCGGGAAGCGCATTTTTCGCATGGCGCCGCTGCACCACCACTTTGAGCTGGCTGGCTGGAGCGAATCGAAGGTAATCGTCCGCTTCTGGATTGCTGCGCTGATTTTTGCGCTGTTTTCGTTGACGACTTTGAAATTGAGGTAGCAGGAGAACGGAAGGGGATTGAGTGGGACCGGGAATCGAACTCCGAGGGAAGCGCGTTTTGGTTGTAGGACTGGCGCGGACAGGCATCGCTACGGCGCTTTTTTGCGCCGCTCGGGGAGCGCGCGTAACCGCGACGGAGGAGCGCCCGGAAGCCAATGTGGCCGAAGCTGCCGCCAAGCTGCACGCCGCGGGCGTCACGCTTGAGCTGGGCGGCCACCGGGAAGCAACGTTTCTTAGTCAAGACTTGATCGTACCCAGCCCGGGCGTGCCTGCCACGCTGCTGCATCTTTCGGCCGCGCGTGGCGCGCGAATTCCTGTGTGGAGCGAGATAGAACTGGCTTGGCGATTTTTGCACGGGAGGCTGGTGGCCATCACCGGATCGAACGGCAAAACCACCACGACTTCGCTTGCCGGTCACATTTTTGAAAGTGCGGGCATCCCCACCATCGTTGCGGGAAACATCGGGACTCCGCTCATCTCTCGCGTGAGCGAAACAAGCGACTCGACAATATCGGTCGTAGAAGTCAGCAGCTTTCAGCTCGAGCTGATCGACAAGTTCCGTCCAGACATAGGATTGCTGCTCAACATTACGCCGGACCATCTCGACCGGCACGCATCTTTGGAAGCGTATGGCCGCGCAAAAGCACGTCTATTTGAGAATCAATTGGCATCCGACGCAGCCGTTCTGAACGCGGACGATGCCGGCGCGGCACAATTTGCGCCCACGGGCCCGCGAGTTTTCTGGTTTAGCCGTACCAAGCGCGTCGCCAGCGGGGTTTTTCTGCGCGATGAGGATCTGGTCTTCCGCCGCGATGGTGCGGAGTCAGTGCTCCTTCGTCGCGCCGACATCGGCCTGCGCGGCAACCACAACGTCGAAAATGTAATGGCTGCCGCGGCCGCCGCATTTCTGGCGGGCGTGGCGCCACGGGCCATCGCTGCCTCCGTACGCAGTTTCGCCGCGGTCGAGCACCGCCTCGAATTCGTAGCCGAGATCAACGGCGTCGAATATTTCAACGACTCCAAAGCCACCAACGTGGACGCCACTCTCAAGGCACTCGACGCTTTCCCCGGCAACTTGCTGGTGATTCTTGGCGGCAAAGACAAGGGCGGAGACTTCAATTTGCTGCGCGGTCCGCTCCAAAAGCACGCGCGAGTCGCTTTGCTGATCGGCGCTGCCGCCGAAAAAATCGAGTCACAGATCTCCGGCTCTGTGCCCGTTGAATCCGTCGACACGATCGACCGCGCCGTTCGCCGCGCCGCCGAACTCGCCCAGCCCGGCGACACGGTCCTCCTGGCCCCGGCCTGCGCCAGCTTTGACCAGTTCCACAATTACGAGCATCGAGGGCGCGTGTTCAAACAGAGGGTCCGTCTGCTTCAGGAGGAATTCGCCGCGGGGGATCGCGCGCGAGCGAGCTAATCATGTTCAGAAGACTCGAAACCGACCGCTGGTTGTTCCTTTCCACGATCGCGCTTTGTTTGGTCGGCGCCGTGATGGTCTTCAGCGCCTCCGCGGTGACCGCGCGCGAGGAATATGGCCACGCCTCCCATTTCTTGCTGCGTCAGCTACTATGGCTCGTCCTCGGCGCCGGCGGAATGCTCCTGCTCATGAATGTGGATTACCGGATCCTGCGAAAGCCGGCAATCGTTCTCAGTGGACTTACCGCGGTCCTGCTCATGCTTGTCGGGGTCTTCTTTCTCGACCGCCACCACGATACGCACCGCTGGATTTCTTTCGGTGGCTTCGGCTTGCAACCGTCCGAGTTCGCCAAGCTCGCCGTCATCGCCTATCTCGCCTGGTTCCTGGAGCGCCGCCTGAAAGCCGGGCGCAAAAAGTTAGACGACTTGCGGCACACCGTCATCCCTGCGCTCGGCCCGGTCCTGCTCGTGCTTGCATTGGTGGCCAAGCAGCCAGACCTTGGGACGGCAATCGAAATTTTCCTGATCGCTCTGGCCATGCTGTTCGTCGCCGGAGTTTCCATGAAGTATCTCGCCGCAGCGGGCGCAGCCGTCGTGCCGTTCGTCGTTTACATGATCATCTTCGTCCCCTGGCGGTTCGAGCGCATGGTCAGCTTCCTCTACCCCAACGCCGATCCTCAGGGCAAAGGTTTTCAATTGATTCAATCCCTCATCGCCGTTGGCTCGGGCGGATTCACAGGCGTCGGCCTGATGGAAAGCCGCCAAAAACTTTTCTATCTGCCCGAAGCGCATACCGATTTCATTTTTGCCGTAATCTGTGAGGAATTGGGCTTCATTGGCGGCACCATCGTGCTCGCTCTTTTTGCGGTTTACGCCTGGCGCGGAATGCGCGCCGCGCTCGAATCGCTCGATCCATTCGGCAGGCTAGTCGCGCTCGGCATCACCACCATGATCGTTAGCCAGGCGCTCATCAATTTGTGCGTTGTGCTGGGCATGTTGCCCACGAAGGGCATACCGCTCCCGTTCATCAGTTATGGCGGGTCAAGTTTGTTGGCCATGTTATGGGCCACCGGCGTGCTCCTGAACATAAGTCAGAACGCGGGACGACACCTCGGCAAGCATGTTGCTTGAACTCGGGTGCGAAGTCTGAATGCATGTGCGGATTACAAATGGGGGGCAAGTGGCAGGAGGCCCACAGGCCATGAAGCTGCTGGTTGCGGGCGGCGGCACTGGCGGCCACGTTTTTCCGGCTCTGGCAGTCACCAAGGAATGGTTGCGTCGCGGGGCCGCTCTGAAGGAATCGAGGGAAGCAGTGTTCGTCGGAACCGAGCGCGGACTGGAAAACAAGTTGGTGCCGGAAGCCGGTATCCCCCTTGAGCTGATTCGTTCCGCGGGTCTGAAGGGCATGGGTGGCCTGAAACTCGCGCGGCACCTGGCCATGCTTGGTCCTGCGTTCATTGACTCCCGCGCCATTCTGCGCCGGCACAAATTCGCGGCCGCTTTCGGCATGGGAGGTTACGCCGCCGGCCCCGTGCTCCTGCTTGCGGCATTGCGCGGAATTCCGGTGGTAATTCTTGAGCCGAATGCCGCTCCAGGTTTTTCCAACCGCCAGCTGGCGCGATTTGCCACCCGCATCGCAACTTGCTATGCACAAACAGCAGAATCCTGGGGAGCGAAAGCTTCCGTCACAGGCTGCCCCGTGAGGGAGGGTTTCCAATATGTTCCGCCTCGAATGCCCGCGCCCCCTTTTCGCATTCTGATCACAGGCGGCAGCCAGGGCGCTCGCCCCATCAACCGCGCCATGCGTGACGCCCTGCCCCACCTCGCAGACCGCAAACACGATTTGCACATCGTTCATCAGACCGGCCAGCGCGAATACGAAGAAGTTCGCAGTGATTATCTCCAGCACGAATTTACCGCGCAGGTGCGCCCCTTCCTCACCGATATGCCGGCCCGCTTTGTCTGGGCAGATCTGGTCATCTCACGTGCCGGACAGACGACCATCGCTGAAATTGCTGCCGTGGGTCGTGCCGCTCTCTTCATCCCCTTTGCCGGCGCTGCCGACAATCACCAACTCCGCAACGCACAAGCTCTCGAACGGGACGGCGCCGCCCGCGTAATTCCCGAGTCTGAGTTGAATGGCGCTCGGCTTGCTAATGAAATTATCGGCCTGCTCGGCCAGCCGGACCAGCTTGCTGGATTGGCAGCACGGGCCCACAAATTTGCGCGCCCGGCAGCGACGCAGGAGATAGTGAATCTTATCGAACAGGTGCAACGGCCATGATGGTCACCTTTCACAATTTCAAGCGCATTCACATGGTGGGTATCGGCGGCATCGGCATGAGCGGTATTGCCGAAGTCCTGCTCACTCTCGGTTACGCCGTGTCCGGCTCGGACACCAAGCTTTCAAGCACCACGGACCGCCTCACCAATCTCGGGGCCACGGTCTTCGAGGGGCATCGTGCCGAAAATGTCGCCGGCGCGCATGTCTTGGTGGTTAGCTCTGCCGTCCGCCGCGATAATCCCGAAGTTATCGAAGCTCATCTCCTGAAAATTCCCGTGATTCCTCGCGCGGAAATGCTCGCTGAGCTGATGCGTCTGAAATACGGCATTGCCGTCGCCGGCGCCCACGGCAAAACCACCACCACCTCCATGGTCGCTTCAGTCCTCGCCGCCGCGGACCTTGATCCCACATTCGTGATTGGGGGACGTGTCAATCAGGCCGGCACAACCGCGCGCCTCGGCAAGGGTGAATACATGGTTGTGGAAGCCGATGAGAGCGACCGCACCTTCTTGCTCCTCGCTCCAGTCGTTGCCGTGGTCACCACCATCGATCGCGAGCACCTCGACCATTACTCCTCTCTCGATGAAATTCAGGAGGTTTTTACTCAGTTCGTGAATCGCGTTCCTTTTTACGGCGCCGGAATCTTGTGCCTCGATGAGCCCAATGTTCAGGCCATCCTCCCCAAAGTGACTCGTCCTGTAATTTCATATGGCACCTCGGGTCAGGCCGACCTGGTCATTTCTGACATCCAGCACACCGGCCTTGAAAGTGATTTTCGGCTGACTTTTCGCGGAGATGATTTGGGTATGTTTCATCTGCAGGCGCCGCCGGGAATACACAATGTGCGAAACGCCGCGGCTGCCGCTGCAGTCGGACTCTACTTGGATATTCCCGCGGACCTCATCCGCGAGGGCCTGGCAAGTTTCACAGGTGTGGGCCGTCGCTTCGATCTCAAAGGCGTCATCAACGGCATCACATTAATCGACGATTACGGCCATCACCCTGCGGAAATCATGGCCACTCTGGAAGCCGCACGCCTTTGCAAGTTCTCCCGCTTGTTGGTTCTGTTTCAACCGCACCGTTACACACGTACTCTCCACCTGTGGGATGAGTTTTGCCGTGCATTCAACCAGGCCGATATCGTAGTAATGACCGACATCTATGCGGCGAGCGAATCGCCCATCCCGGGCATCACCGCGGAAGCTCTGGTCGCAGCAATCCGCGCGGCGGGCCACAAGCACGTCGTCTACCGCAGCTCCATGCAGGATGGGATTGAGTACCTGCTCAAAGAAGCTCGCCCCGGCGACGCAATTTTGACCATCGGCGCGGGAAATGTTGGCCGTGCCGTAGGCGAGATGGCAATTCTACTGGGCGCAAAAGTGTCCACCGGTCTGATGGACTAAGGGTTCATCGGAATTGCCGAAAGTTTGATTGCCGGTTGATTTGAAGTGAACTCGCATGCAGATAACTGACTCCAAGATTTTGGCCGCGCTCCCCGCTCTCGGCATCGAGCGTCTTCCCGGCGCCTCTTTGGGCGAACGGACCTCCCTCGGGATCGGCGGTACCACGGATCTACTACTCGTTCACAATCGAGCCTCTTTGCCGGAACTCGTCAAACTGCTCGATGCAACGGACATTCCGCATAGATTTCTGGGAGGAGGCAGCAATCTCCTCATCCGTGACGGAGACCTGCCCTGGGTCGTCCTCCACCTCGTCAAGCCCGACCCGGAGGTGCGACTCGAGGGCAATATCGCCTGGGTGGATGCCGCCGCGGACCTGGGTCGTACTGTGACTTTTTGCGCCAAGCACGACCTCGGCGGCATGGAAGGCTTGATCGGCGTCCCGGGCTCGGTCGGCGGTGCTCTGCGCATGAACGCGGGAGCCTACGGCACGCAAATCGGCTCCTTCGTCCGCGAGGTTGATCTCTACCGTGCTGAAACCCGCAGTTTGGTCACTTTGAAAGGAGCTGAAATTCACTTCGAATATCGTCACACTTCATTTGCGCCCGATGATATTATGCTCTCGGTGAAACTGGAGCTACCCTCCAAACCCTTCAAGGAAATTCTCAGCGGGATTCGTATCTGCAACGAGAAGCGGCGAGCCAGTCAGCCTCTCAATCAAAAAAGCGCGGGCTGCATTTTCAAGAATCCTCCGGGCGCGAGCGCCGGGCGGATGCTGGATGAACTGGGTCTGAAGGGATTCCAGGTCGGGGACGCGCGCGTCAGCGATCGCCATGCAAATTTTTTCATCAATTCGGGCCACGCCAGCGCCGCGGATATGTTTTCACTGATTGATACCGTGCGCGATCGGGTCCGCCAGACCTACGGTGTCACCTTGGAAGAAGAGGTGGTCATTTGGAAGTGAATTCTAAGTTTGGTGTTTGGCGGTAAGCGAGCATGCCCAGCGAACGTGAAGCTTTATCGCATGAAGTTTCGGCCGAGGATGAGCCCCGATATCTTCGCCGGCAGAAGCCGGTGGAGATTCGCCGCCGCAAGTTCGGAAAGCGCACTTGGCCATTCTATCGCCGGGTTCTCGCCGCAGGCGCGGGAGTCCTTGTTGGAGGCTTCTTGCTTTGCGAGGTCGGCAGTTTTTTTCTGTATTCACCAAAGGTGACTCTCTCCAGCCTCGATCAAATCGAGGTCACCGGGAACCGCTATGTAGCGCGCAAGAGCATTGTGGAACGGTTCGCCACCGACGATGGCAAAAGTGTTTTGCGCATACCTCTGGACGATCGCCGCAAGGCGCTCGAAAAAATTCCCTGGGTGGAACATGCCGTGGTTTCGCGCATCCTGCCGGACCGCATTCGTGTCGAGCTTGTGGAGCGCACTCCAGTCGCGTTTCTTCGCAGTGGAAGCGAACTGGGCCTGATCGACGCACATGGTGTGTTGCTCGACCGGCCCGTTGAGGAAGATTTTCAATTTCCGGTTGTCAACGGAATCACAGAATCGCTGCCGGCGGCCCAGCGCGAAATCCGTATGGGACTTTACACCGGACTTTTGCACGATCTCGACCAGGTGAAGCCCGGCGCTTCCGATCACGTTAGTGAGGTGGATCTTTCCGACGCAACGGACTTGCGCGCAACGCTAGCGGGCCTGGGGCAAATGGGCCTAACCGGGCTGGACGACCAAGGCCCCGTGCTGGTGCATTTCGGCAATAAGGATTTTGAGTCGAAGTTTCGCGTTTTCACGGAAAACTTCGCTCAGTGGCGCGCATCGGCCGGCCGCGTGGATTCGGTGGATTTACGTTTCTCAAAGCAGGTGGTCGTCAATCCTGAGTCGAAAGCCACCAACGTGAGCGCGCATATGCTACCGGGCCAAACCAAGGCCCGCTAATGTTGTCACCGTTGCCTGATTTGGATTTGCAGGTCGCGGCTTCTGCCGCGGAAATAGCGACGTAACGAAGCGGGCTTTGGCCCGTGAGGCGGAAACAATTTTGCAGGAATCGTGCCCAACCCATGCAGGGACGGCGCGCAACCTATTCGACGGAGCGGCGGATTGACGAGAAAAGATCGTTACCTTGTGGGGCTTGACATCGGCAGCGCCAAGACTTGCGTGCTGGTCGCTGAGCTCGATGAAGACGAATTGAAATTTGTGGCCATTGGCGCGGCTGAATCCAAGGGCCTGCGCAAAGGTTTGATTGTGAATTTGGACGCAACGGCCAGCTCAATTCGCCGCGCCGTGGAAGCAGCGGAAAGCGCCGCCGGAGTCCCTGTGGAATCCGTAATCCTTGGCGTTGCCGGCGGCCACGTGAAGGGGGTCAACAGCCGCGGAGGTATTACCCTCGGCCCGCGTCCCCGTGACGTTCAACGCGAAGACGTCCGCAAAGCCGTGGACGCCGCCCGCTCCATCACTTTGCCCGAAGACCGCGAAGTTCTTCATGTGCTGCCTCAGGAGTTTTTGCTCGACTCGCAGGAACATATTCGGGACGCCATGGGCATGCAGGGACAGCGTCTGGAAGTGAATGTGCATATCGTCACTTCAGCGATTTCCGCCACGCAGAATCTGGTTGCGGCCGCGAATCGTGCCGGCGTAATCGTGGCGGATACCGTTCTCGAACCCTTGGCCGCCGCGGAAGCCTGCCTCACTCAGGATGAACGCGATCTGGGCTGCGCTCTGCTCGACATCGGTGGCGGCAGCACCGACATGGTTATTTTCTCGGGCGGCGTTGTGCGTCACGCGGCGGTAGTGCCCATCGGGGGCGATCACTTCACGAACGATCTCGCTGTCGGCTTGCGCACGCCGGTCCCGGAGGCGGAGCGCGTCAAATGCGAGCATGCTTGCGGCTGGCGCGAGATTCTCGGTGAAGACTACAACATTGAAATTGCCAGCGTCGGCGATCGCCCGCCGCGCACCGTTTTCGCGCGTATGGTTTGCGATATTGTCGAGCCGCGCGCTCAGGAACTGCTCACGCTCGTGCGTGACGAACTCAAACGCGCCGGCCTTGATTCGCTCATCCCCGCCGGTTTTGTGATCACCGGGGGCGGCGCGCGCCTGTCAGGATTGGTTGAGCTGGCCGAGCGCATGTTTTCTCTGCCCGTGCGCGTTGGCATTCCGCGCGGCTTGCCCGGCCTGCCGGAGGAATTTGCCCAGCCCGAATATTCCGCCAGCGTCGGCTTGCTACTTTATGGAGCCAGGGCTCGCCGCCAATCTGCGGCAAAGCCCAATTCTCTGGTGGGGAAGCTGAAAGCCATGTTTGCGGGGCAGTAGCTGAGGTTCGCATTTCTTTTTGCAGCACCGTTTGGTTTTGGGAATCGGTTTTGTTCTTGAGGATCGGTGGCGCGCGCGGAGCCAGTCCAACGGGGCGCACTGTCCTGAGGGGGACGCAGTAAAAAACGAGGGGGGAACATGAGTCCGAAAGAATCGGTAATCCGGCTTTCGTTCAGTGAAGAAGTGCTCCAGGGCGCGAAGATCCGTGTGATTGGCGTCGGCGGCGGAGGCTGCAATGCTGTAAACCGCATGATACGTGCCAAGGTGGAAGGCGTCGAATTTATTGGCGCCAACACCGACTTGCAGGCGCTCAAATTATCGCAGGCACCCGTAAAACTTCAGCTCGGCGCAAAGCTCACCAAGGGCTTGGGCGCTGGCGCCAATCCCGAGGTCGGGCGCAAAGCTGCGCTCGAAGACACCGAAAAAATCATCGAAGCCATGGAAGGCTCTGACATGGTCTTCATCACCACCGGCCTTGGCGGAGGCACCGGCAGCGGCGCCGCGCCCGTCGTGGCTTCGCTGGCAACCGAACTCGGCGCGCTTACTGTGGCAGTCGTAACCAAGCCGTTCGCTTTCGAGGGCAAGCGCCGCATGATGCAGGCCGAGCATGCACTCTCTGAGCTGGTCGGCTGCGTGGACACCGTCATCGTCATACCCAACGAGCGCCTGATGGACACCGTCGAGCGGGGCACCAGTTTCTTCGAAGCATTCCGCATCGCCGACGACATCCTGCGACAAGCCGTGCAGGGCATCAGCGACATCATCACCGTTCCAGGCATCATCAACCGCGACTTCGCCGACGTAAAAGCAATCATGCACGGCCAGGGTTACGCCGTGATGGGCACAGCGGTTGCTTCCGGTTCCAACCGCGCCATCGATGCCGCTAATCGCGCCATCAACAGCCCGCTGCTCGAGGACAACTCCATCCAGGGTGCGCAAGGGATCTTGATCAACGTGTGCGGGTCGTCCAGTCTCTCGCTGCACGAAATCCACGAAGCCTCCTCCATCATCCAGAAAGCAGCACACGAAGACGCCAACATTATTTTCGGCGCGGTTCTCGATGAGGCCATGAAGGAATCCGTG
>DATNHU010000218.1:0-3270 GCA_035604795.1 Candidatus Limnocylindrales bacterium | reverse complement strand
CGACCTCAGTCTTGCCTATACTCCGGGAGTGGCCGAGCCTTGTCTCGCCATTCAAACCAATCCGCATGACGCATACAAATACACAGCCAAGGGCAACTTGGTCGCCGTTGTTTCTAACGGCACCGCCGTGCTCGGCCTTGGAGACATCGGCGCTCTCGCCGGAAAGCCGGTGATGGAAGGCAAGGCCGTACTCTTCAAGAGATTCGCCGACATCGATGTCTTTGATCTGGAGCTGGGCACGCACGATGCCGATGAAATAATCCGCGTTTGCCAGTTGCTCGAGCCCACCTTTGGCGCCATCAACCTGGAAGATATTAAAGCCCCCGAATGTTTTCACATCGAAGAGACGCTCAAGCGGACCATGAAGATCCCCGTCTTTCACGACGACCAGCATGGCACCGCAATTATTTCTGGCGCGGCATTGCTGAACGCCCTCGAACTCGCCCGGAAACAAATCGACAAAGTCCGCGTCGTTTTCAACGGAGCCGGAGCCGCAGGGATCGCCTGTGCCGAGCACTACGTACGCCTCGGTGTGAGACGCGAAAACATTATTCTGGTGGATACGAAGGGCGTCATTTACGCGGGCCGCCTGCAGGGGATGAATCCCTACAAGGCACGTTTCGCTCAGCAAACACGGCTTCGCACGCTGGCTGAAGCCGTTAACGGCGCGGACGTCCTCGTCGGCCTTTCCGAAAAGGGCGCATTCACCCAAGAGATGTTGCGCTCTATGGTCCCTCAGCCCATCGTGTTCGCCATGGCCAATCCGGATCCGGAAATATCCTACGAAGACGCAGTAGCCGCGCGCAAAGACCTGATCATGGCCACCGGACGCTCCGATTACCCCAATCAGGTAAACAATGTCCTGGGCTTTCCATCCATTTTCCGCGGAGCGCTGGACGTGCGCGCCACCACCATCAATGAAGAAATGAAACTTGCCCTAACTCGCGCTCTTGCCGCCCTAGCCAAGGAAGATGCGCCCGATTCCGTCTGCCGTGCGTATGGTGTCGAGCGACTGAGCTTCGGCCCGGACTACATCATTCCAAAACCATTTGATCCTCGCGTGATGATACGTGGGGCTATTGCCGTGGCGCGCGCCGCGATGGAAACCGGCGTGGCGCAAGCGCCCCTGGTCCTGGCGGAGTATCGAGAGCGGCTTGAGCGCCGCTTGGGCAAGGCGCATGAAGTGATGCGCATCATGATCCGCAAAGCTCAGGCATCGCCCCGTCGCGTCGTCTTCCCGGAGGGCGACCACGAGAAGATTCTTCGCGCCGCTCACCTTCTAGTGGACGAAAAAATCGCTAATCCTATCCTCCTCGGAAACGCCGCCGCGATCTCGGCAAAAACGGCAGAGTTGGGCCTTGTTCTCGACGGCATTCAAGTAGTGGATCCGGCGAACTGGCCCTCGCGCGAGCTTTATGCCGAAACCCTTTATAGTCTGCGGCAACGCAGAGGCTTGACCCATTCCGAGGCCAACGAGATGCTTTCTAATCGCAATGTCTTCGGCTCAATCATGGTGCACCTTGGTGACGCAGACGCGCTGGTCAGCGGCATGACGCAGCATTTCCCGGATACCATTCGTCCAGCCTTGCAAATCATCGGGCCGCGAAAAGATATTCACAGAGTCTCCGGGCTCTACGCCATGATCACCCGGAAAGGCGACCTCTATTTCCTGGCGGATTGCACGGTAAACATCGAACCTTCCGCCGAAGATATCGCTGAAATCGCGCTCTGCGCCGCCAAGACCGCCCGCCGGTTTGGCGTCGAGCCGCGCGTGGCCATGCTTTCTTTCTCCAATTTCGGCAGTACCGAACATCCGTTGAGCCAGAAGATGCGCCGCGCCGTCGAGCTGGTTAGGCGCGCGGAGCCGGCGCTGGTGGTGGATGGCGAGATGATGGCCGACACGGCCGTCGTCCCCGAAATTATCGAGGAAACCTATCCGTTTTCCACGCTCCGTGGCGGCGCCAACGTGCTGATCTTTCCCGACCTGACTTCCGCCAACACCGCATACAAATTGCTCGCGCGCATCGGCGGCGCAGAGACCATCGGCCCTCTACTTATGGGCATGTCTAAACCCGTGCACGTGCTGCAGCGTGAAGCTACCGTCGAAGAAATCGCCAACATCGTAGCCATCGCTGTGGTGGATGCGCAGGAATCCACTCCGCAGCCGCAAGGACGGACTAACTTCGAGGAGTCCGAAACTGTCGTTGCTGCGCGATAGGTTAAACGCGGTGACGACGTTGCAGGGGTCTAGAGCTTGATGAAGATCCGCCGCCAATAGAGGACCCACACCGGCAGGAAACAAACCACAACGAAGAAAACCGCGAACAACAACGACGCATTATGTGGCTGCGCAATGCTTGCGAACCAATGCGAGTATGCGTACCCGTGCAAACTTACGCTGCGGCCCGCCGACCACACGTGCAATCGCAAACTCATGATGGCAACAAACGTGGCGATGGCGTACGCCGTAATCGCATTCGTTCCGAACACGACGAATGGCGCGGCCCATTTTCGCAGCCCCTTCACATCCACAATCCAGTAGCACGCGGCAAGCATGACCATTGCAAAGCCGCTGGTGAAGACCACGAACGTGCTTGTCCACAGGTTTTTGTTAATTGGGAAAAACGGATGCATCACGTACCGCGCAATAATCATCGCGATCACGCCAATACCCGCCATCCACGCAAGTTTGCGTATTACGGGACGGTCGCTGCGCAGCCAAGCTCCCACCAGCACTCCCCAGAGCACGGTGCCGACTGAAGGCAGTGTGCTCAAGAATCCTTCCGGATCCCACCGTGGCTTCCACAAATGCCCGAGCATGATTCGCCGGTCAATCCACGCCGCCAGATTGCACTCCTGATCCAGGAGACCCGTTCCGCATCCAGGAACCGGAACAAAGCGCATCAGCGCCCAATAACCAACCAGCAGAGCAACCAACGCGCTGGCGATCGCCGCGAGGTTGGGCACAAATCCTTCGCGGTCCGCGCGGCGCGCCGTCAAAATCACGAAGAGTCCCGCGATCAGATAGCAAACGCCAATCCGCTGGAGGACTCCCGCATAACGCATGGTGGAGAAATGAAACCGCGGGAACACATTAAAGAATAATCCCACTGCAACAATCGAGAGGCTGCGGATTATCACATGCTGGGCCAGTGCGCCGCGGGTCCCACCACGCCGCAGCCGTCCCGTGAACGACAGAGTCATGGAAACGCCCACGATAAAAAGAAAGAACGGGAAGATCAGATCGGTCGGCGTCCAGCCATTCCATTC
>DATNHU010000217.1:0-4229 GCA_035604795.1 Candidatus Limnocylindrales bacterium | reverse complement strand
CCTGAAGGTTGCTCCCGCTGCGGTTGAGGCGCCACCTCCCATCCAAATAATTCCGCAGCCCGTTTCTGTCACGCCAGTGAAGGGCGTTTACGTCTTTACAGAGCGTACGCAAATTGTGGCGGCTGCTTCCGGTCAAGCTCTCGCGGAGCAACTTCGTGATTATTTGCGGCCGGCGATGGGATTTCCGTTGCCGATCGTGCGCGCGACGCAGGCAAGTGCTGTCACGATTTCTGTTGAACGCAGCCTAAAACCACTCGGGCCGGAAGGGTATCGGCTTCAGATTACGCGCGCCGGGATTCGCATTCGCGCATATGCGCCAGCGGGTATTTTCTACGGGATGCAATCCCTGCGTCAGCTTTTGCCGCCCGAAATTATGAGACGCAGCAAGGTGGAAGGAGCGCGGTGGGTTGTTCCCGCGGTGGTCGTTGAAGACACTCCGTTATTTTCGTGGCGCGGGGCGCACATGGATGTTGCTCGCCACTTCATGCCCAAGGAATTCGTCCTGAAATTTATTGATTTGCTGGCATTGCATAAGCTGAATGTTTTTCACTGGCATCTGGTGGATGATCAAGGCTGGCGAATCGAAATTAAAAAATATCCGCGGCTGGCGCTGGTGGGTGGAAAGACGGACTACACCACATTCAATCCGGTGCAGCCTATGCAGGCCGTGGACCTGCCTCAGGGCGGCTACTATACCCAGGACGACATCCGCGAAGTGGTGCGCTACGCGGCGGACAGGTTCATCACTGTTCTTCCGGAGATTGAAATGCCGGGACATTCGGCGGCCGCTATCTCGGCATATCCGGAGCTGGGCAACAAACAGGAAATTGAGCAGGGTGGCGGCGACACATCGTTCATGTCTTTTTCCGGCGGAGGCCGGGCCGGGTGGGACTCAAATTTCAATGTGGACGACTCCACGATTCACGTTCTTCAAGATGTGCTCACGGAAGTGATGGCGCTTTTCCCAAGCAAGTTCATCCACATCGGCGGCGACGAAGTGGATAAGCGGCCGTGGCATTACAATCCCAAGGCCCAGGCGCGTATGCAGGCGCTTGGACTGAAAGATGAAAACGAACTGCAGAGCTGGTTTGTGCGCCAGATGGACCAATTCCTCGCGGCCCACGGACGAAGATTGATGGGCTGGGACGAAATCCTCGAAGGCGGCCTGGCGCCGGGAGCCACTGTGATGTCCTGGCGGGGAATTGCCGGCGGTGTCGCCGCCGCCAAAGCCGGACACGATGTGGTGATGGCGCCGGAAGACACCACGTATCTCGATCACTATCAGTGGATCGCTCCGAGCATGGAGCCGCTGGGGATCGGCGGGTTCTTGCCAGTGGAGCAGATATACAAATTTGACCCGGTGCCGCCGGAGCTCAATCCCACAGAAGCTCTTCATGTGCTGGGAGGGCAGGCGCAATTGTGGTCGGAATTCATCCCCCAGGTGAAGCAGATGGAGTACATGGCTTACCCGCGGCTCTGCGCGCTTTCGGAAGCGGTCTGGTCTCCGCGGGGGAAGCGCGACTTCGGGGATTTTTCCGCGCGGCTCAAACCTGATATTGAGCGGTTGAAAGTTCTTGATGTGCATTACCGGCCACTGACTCCGCTGCCCGCGGCCGCGGCCCACTGGGTTGCCGGCGATGCGGTTGCCACATTCACAGAACGCGAGTGGGATGTGACTTCTGGGATCACTTCGCCCGGAGAGTATGACGTTGCGTTCCTGATGCTTGGCGGACACGGGCGCATGGAAATCGAATGGATTGAGTTGCGCGAAAACGGCGCTGTAGTCCAGCGCATCGTGCGTCCCGGAGATACGGAATTGAGAGACCGCGCGAACGACTACCTGTTTGGATTGCCCTCCTATCACGCGGGGAGCCACTATACGATTCACGCCATTGTTCGAGGGGTCGGCGGCGTGGACACTTTCGGCGATATCTACGTCCTGGGCCAGTAGCAGTCCTGCCAAAACCCTCAATTAAATCTTCGTCGTTGGAACTTTTTCGCCTTGAGCGGCATTACATAGGTGAGAGGCCGCGATGGGCAGTAATAACATCCCAATTCCGGCATCTCATTGAGTGTGGATGTGGTCGCGCTGGAGATGGCGCGCCGCCGGCTTTGAAATGGTAATGACCAGCGACGAACAGCTCATGCTGCAATTCCAGCAAGGCTCACGGTGAATTCACCACACGCAATCTTGATTTGTAAAATCTAGCGATCCTCACTCATCTCGCAGCGCGGTCACGGGGTCGACCCGGGAGGCGCGCAGAGCGGGGAGATAGCTTGCCGCGGCGGCGACGGCTGAGAGCGTGACGATGGCCATCACCATCGTCGTGACATCGTTCGGATGCAAGCCATAGAGCAGGGAATCGGCAGTTCTGCCAACGGCGAGTGAAAGACCGGCGCCGGCGGCCAAACCCACCGCCAGCAAAATTCCGGCTTCCCCCATGATCATTTGTACGATTTGGAGGCGTCCGGCTCCCAGGGCCATGCGTATGCCGATTTCGTTCCGCCGGCGGGCCACCGAACAAGAAATCACTCCGTAAAGACCGATGGTTGCCAGAAGCGCCGCAAGGAAGCCAAAGAAGCTGCTGAGCGTGGCCATCAGCCTGTCGCGCAAAAGCGAATCCCCGATCATTGTTTTCATTACGTGAAAATCAATCACGATTACGGGATTCACTTCGGCAATGGAGTTCTTGACTCCGGCCATTAGATCCATGACCGGCGCACTGGAGCGAATCAGAATTTGATCGCCCTGATCTGGTTTTTCTTCCTGCAGGCCGGGCTTATACATGATGGGAATAAAATCATCGTGGAGGTCGGCGTATTTGGCGTCCTTCACGACGCCGACGATCTCGAAGTAAGGCTCGGGGTCTCCAACTCCCACCTCGATGCGAAAGCGCTGGCCGAGGGGATTTCCCGCACTAAGAAACTTTTTGACGAACGATTCGTTGACGATGCAAACCTTGGGCGAGCTCAAGTTATCGTGGGCGTTGAAATCCCTGCCCGCAAGAATGGGGGTCTGAAGAGTTCTGAAATATCCTTCACTGATCAAATTCATGTAAGTCCAGCCCAACGCTTTTCTTTCCGGGCCATTGCCGAGGACTTCGTCATTCCAGGTATTTCCACTGATGGGGACGTTGCTGCTGTCAGCAACAGAAGCGACTCCGGGGATGGCGGCGAAGCGCTCGCGTATTTCTTGCTTGAAGGCCTGGCGGCGCTCCTGGGAAACATTCATGCGGGAAAAATCCACGTCCACGATAAGGATTCCATTTTGTTGGAAGCCGGCATTCAAAGTAGTGAGGTTGCGCAAGCTGCGGACAAAAAGCAATGCGCCCACCAACAACACCAGTGAAAGCGCGACCTGTGACACGACCAGCGCGCGACGCAAGCTGAATCGCTCGCGGCCCGCGGTCAGGCCGCGACCAGCTGCTTTAAGCACGGCACCAGGCGCGACCCGGGTCGCGCGCAAGGCCGGAGCGAGGCCAAAGAGTACGCAAGTCAGAACGGCCAGGCCCGCAGTAAACCCGAGCACCAGCCAATCCATGCCGAGATTTATAAACAACGGATCGGACTGCGTGCTGAGGAACGAAACCAGGAATTGGCTGAGTCCACGCGCCAACAGCGCGCCGAAGGCCGCGCCCAGACCGGCGAGCAGCAGACTTTCGGAAAGTAGCTGACGGATCAGCCGTCCGCGCGAAGCGCCCACGGCCAGGCGAACGGCAATTTCCTTCTCGCGGGCGCCGGCCCGCGCGAGCATCAAGTTGGCCAAATTGGCGCAGGCAATAATCAGCACCAGCCCGGCAATGGCCATCAGCATCCAGAGTGGCGTGGAATAGCTGCGGCGCAATTGAGAAAAGCCGGAGTCGGCGGGGAATGCGCCCAGTCTGTAGGCAAGATAATGCTTCACATCATCAGCATTGTATGATGGAGGAATCGTGTCCTGAAAAATACCGAGGGAGATCGAATCCAATTGGGCGCTGGCCTTGGCCAGTGTCCATCCGGGTTTGAGACGGCCGAGGGAGGCCAGCCACCAGGAGCGGCGCTTGTCGAGCCTGGTGTTTTCACCCTGAAGAACCGGCTCCGAGCAAACGGGAATGGCCACATCGTAATTGCGGCCCACTTCAATTCCGTAAAAGCTGAGCCCAGTGATTCCGATGATGCTGAACGGTGCGCCTTCGAGTGTCAGCTTCTTTCCGAGAATGGCAGGGTCGCCGCCGTATTCGCGCTGCCAG
>DATNHU010000216.1:0-12528 GCA_035604795.1 Candidatus Limnocylindrales bacterium | reverse complement strand
CGTTATATGTATCAGGGGCAAGATCCCTGGCTTCCAGAGCATTCTGGAGAGATTTTTCCCATTGCCCCATCCCTAGATAGGTGACTGCTAGATTGACCCGGGGCCGGTTATCGCGGGGATAGGTCTGTTTGTAAAGTTCGTAAGACTGAATGGCCTTATCCAATTGGCCGCCGTAAAAATAATAGTCGCTGGTGATCGCAAATTTCTCACGTTCGCTTGCGCGGTCCTTTAATTCAAAGGCCTTGCGCATGTATTCCAAAGCCGACTCATTTTGGTTGAGATTGGAATACTCGACTCCAAGACCACGGTAAGCCATGGCGAAATTCGGGTCCAGCGCGATGGCGCGCTTAGTAGGTTCGATGGCGCCAAGAAAGTCGCCGTTATTGTTCCGAATGGAGGCCTCATTATCGAGCTTGAGGGCTTCGAGGGAGGAAGTGGTCGCCTCGGTAAGAGGCCGGTCGAATTTCTGAATGGAGGCAAGCGATTCGCCCAGCTTGCCGCGGAGATTTGTGCTTGCCTCTCCCAGAGCGTCAAGCACCTTTTCCTTGCTCGCGGCCTGCACCTGCTCCTGGCCAATCACATTTCCATTGGCGGAATTTACGGCTTCCAGCGTCACCACAAATGCGCTGCCCAGGTTGGCAATCGAGCCATGCACCATGGCTTTAATGCCTTTACGAACGCAGATTTCGGTGGCGATTTCAGGAGTGACACGGGTGTCTGTCGGCCTACCCATCATCTTCAAGGTCTTTTGTACTTCTTGATCCGATACGAGGCTCAAGAATGGAGATTGCGCGAGGCTCACCTGCAGCGCGGTCTTCAGCGTTCCATCAAATACGGAATCGCTGGTCGTGTTGGTGAAATCCGCGAGGACGATGGAATCTTTTTCGGTGAGGCGATTGGCTCCAGAGCGCATCACAAACATTCCCGACACGCCGACAATCAGCAGGAGAATGACGGCAACAGGCGCGATTATTTTCCAGCGCGGCCCGCGAGATTTCCCCACACCTGGATCAGCAGGAGTCACAGCGGAGGCGGAAGACTGCGACATTGGTTTCCGCTTTCCTGTGGAGCCCGACTTCGCTTGGGGTTCAGTTGCGACAACTTCGGCCTGGTCAGCTTCTTCCACGGAACTAACCGACGAGCGACCGGTGTCCGTTTCGCGCTTGAGGCGTTTCAAATCGGCGCGCATGTCGGCGGCGGACTGGTAACGCAATTCGCGGTCCTTCTCGAGCGACTTGTTGATGATGCGCTCGAGTTCCGCAGGCACATCCGGATTTACGCGAATGGGAGCGACAGGAGCCCGGCTCAGGATCGACTGGAAAATGAGCGCCGAAGTATCTCCGCGAAATGGCAGAACTCCGGTGGCCATTTCATAAAGCACCGCGCCAAAGGAGAAAAGATCCGTACGGGCGTCCAGCTCTTTTCCCTTGGCCTGCTCGGGAGACATGTAGGCGACGGTGCCGAGCGTGGAGCCGGGACTGGTCAGATGCTCGGGGCCAGGTCCCGCGGTGGCCTGAGTCATGTCCGTGGAGGTTGCGCCCAGGCCGACGTCTCTCGTGGTTACCTTTGCCAGTCCAAAATCCAAAATTTTTGCGTGACCGCGCTTGGTGACGAAAATATTCGCGGGCTTGATGTCGCGGTGGACGATTCCCTGAGAGTGAGCGGCATCGAGGGCGTCGGCGATTTCGATGGCCAGGTTGAGGAGGCTATCCATTTCCAGGGGCCGGCCGGCAATGATGTGTTTGAGCGTCGCGCCATCGAGATATTCCATGGCGATGAAGGCGCGCCCGTCCATTTCGCCGATGTCGTAAATCGTGCAGATATTGGGATGATTCAGCGCTGAAGCGGCCTGCGCTTCACGCTGAAAGCGGGCTAAAGTTTGCGGATCCTGCGCGACCGAATCGGGAAGAAACTTCAGGGCCACAAAGCGATGAAGACGCGTGTCTTCGGCCTTGTAAACCACACCCATACCACCACCGCCCAACTTTTCGGCAATTCGGTAGTGCGAAACTGGTTCGGCGGCCATACGGATTTGGAAGGTCAACCCTTCGACAAGGGATGTTATATAGCGGGGATGAATGAGTCAAAGAAATTGGCGCGGGCCTGTGCCGCAGATTCATCTGCATAGTTGCACAGGGATGCAGGGAATATTGGGCCGAATTGGCGCGTCGCGCTGACACGGATTATTCGTAGCGCAGGGCCTCCATCGGATGGACTTTTGTGGCGCGGCGGGCGGGGATATAGCAGGCGAAAAGCGCGATGCCCGCGAGCACGATGGAGACGGCGGCGAAAGTCAGCGGGTCGGTCGGGCTCACGCCGACCAGCATGCTCTCCGCCAGGTGCCCCGCACCGGCGGCAGTGACCAATCCGAGCAGCAATCCTCCCCCAACAATTAGCAGGCCCTGGCGCAACACCATCCTGAGAATCTGGGTTGGGTTGGCGCCCAGGGCCATGCGGATTCCGATTTCGTGCGTGCGCTGGCTGGTCACGTAGGAAACGATGCCATAGACGCCGATGACGCCGAGCGCCAGTCCCAAGAGACCCAGAGCCGCAGCTATTCCCGCGCCGACCTGGAAGAGCAGCAAGCCATTCAAGGTGTTCAGGGCTTGCGTCATGGTGCCGACATCGAAGAGAGGCAAGCCGGGAGCCAACTTATCGATTTCCTGCTGTACGACGGGGAGGATGTTCTCGGGTGAGCTCGAAGTGCGCACGTGGAGAGTCCAGAGCGGAGAAAAATCCTGAGCCATGGCGGTATAGAAGAATGGGAGTAAAGGGCCGCTGAAATCATCATAATGAATGTTGCCCGCTACACCCACGACGCGGAGCGAATCTTTGGGATGTGCCTGATCCACAAATTGGCGTCCAAGGGGATCCTGGTTGGGCCAGAACTTTTCAGCCATGGCTTGATTGATGATGGCCACGTGTTGCGTTTTGTCCGTGTCTGCATCACTAAAGTCTCTGCCTCGAAGCAAAGAGATTTGCATCGTCTTGAAATAGTCCGAGGAAACGCATCGGGTGCTTACCAGCGTGGTAGCCGACGGCGATGATTCCGGAGTATAGCCATCAATCCGCAAATCCTTCGCCTCGCTGTAATAGCCGAAGGGAACGTTGTCGGCCAGACCTGCGGCGGTCACGCCGGGCAGGGCGCGCACCCGATCCAGAAGGCTCTTTGAAAACTGGAGTCCTTGTTCACGGGTGTAACCGATGCCGCGCGGGTCGAAGGAGAGGTTTGCGACATTGGAAGGATCAAAACCGAGATTCACTTTCTCGGCCATTTGCATGCTGCGGGTAAAGAGTCCGGCCATGATGAGCAACATGAGCGAGCCGGCGACCTGCGCGATGACCAAGCCGGTGCGGAGGCGATGCTTGCCGGTCGCGACTGTGCGCCCGGATTCATGCAGGACGTCCGCCAGATTGCCGCGTGAGGCCCGAACCGCGGGAACAATTCCAACCAGGACTCCAGTTACCATGGCGGCGGCAAAGGCATAGCCGAAGACTCTCCAGTCGAATGAAAAATCCAAGATTATAGGCAACGTAGAACCCAAATTAATTTGAGAGAGCATGCCGCTCAGCCACATTCCGAGAAATATCCCGCCCGCCCCACCCAGGAATGCGAGCAGCACACTTTCGGTAAGCATAAGTCGCACGATTCCTGAGCGCGTTCCCCCAAGTGCAGAGCGAATAGCCATTTCCCTGCGGCGCAAGGTCGCGCGGACGAGAAGGATGTTGGCCACATTCATGCACGCGAGGATCAGGACAAACGCAGCAAGCGCCAGGAAAAGGCCTGATGCCGGGCGCATTTGCGCGGAGGATTGTGGATCCGGGCGGGCCTGAAGCTCGGGGAAGACCTGAAATTGCAGGGTCTTCACTGTGTCAGCTTCCAACTTTGCGATCTGACCGGCGATTAATCCAAGCGCGGCTTCCGCTTGTTTGGCGCTAACGCCGGGCTTCAGGCGGCCGTAGGAATGCATGGCCACGATCTTGCGGTCCGTCAGAGCGTTGCTCCTTTCGCTCCCGGCTACCTGGTTTCCTAACCAGACATGCATGGCGAAAGGGATGTAGGCGCGCGCGTCTATGAGGGAGACCAATCCGTGAAACCCTTCCGGCGCAACGCCGACTATCGTAAACGGATGTCCGTCCACAAGAACTTTCCTGCCCACCAGAGTTGGGTCGCCGCCGAAGCGCGCATTCCAAAGTGAATAGCTGAGCACAATGACCGGATCTGCGCCGGGGGTGATTCCTTCCGTGGGAAGGAAGAGCCGGCCGAGGGCGGGCTTAACACCGAGCACATCGAAATAATTGCCGGTGACATAGTTGGTGAAGAGTCCGTAAGCTTTTCCGTCCACACTCATTCCATCGGATCCGAATTGGAAGGCGATGATGTCGGCAAACGGGCTGTCGGGTTGGCGCCGGAGATCCTCGAGCATGGGGTAGGAAATTTGCATGGAAAGATTTCCATGGTCGCGAGTGACTCCGACAAGCGCGATTTGCGCCGGGTCGTTTACAGGCAGAGGACGCATCAGAAGCGAATTTACCAGGCTGAAAATCGCGGTGTTGGCGCCGATGCCCAGAGCCAGGGTGAGAACGGCGACAACGGTGAAACTGGGATTCTTGCGCAACATGCGCAGGCCGTACCGGGCGTCCAGGAAAAGGTTTTCGATGGCGGACCAGCGCCAAACTTCGCGGCCGCGTTCCTCGATCAGTGTGGTGTTGCCAAATTCCTTGCGGGCTGCGGCGCTGGCCTCAGGTCGCGACATCCCCTTGGCTACGAACTCTTCGATCTTCTCGTCCATGTGCTCGTTGATCTCGGCCGAGAGATCGTTGTAAACGCGGCGGCGTGAAAACAGATTCTTGAACCAGCTCATGTCTTACCTCGAACAGAAATCCTTGTGGCTTATTCGTACCGCAGTGCCATCATCGGATCGATACGCATGGCGCGGTTCGCCGGGATGTAACTTGCCAGCGCACCAATCAAAAACATCAGCCCCGTGGCCAGAAACAACGCCAGCGGGTCCGCTGGAGTGATTCCGAAGAGCAAGCTCGTAATCAGCCTGCCCGCAGCAACGACGGCCGGCAGTCCGATGGCCACGCCGATCAGCACGAGCAGCAGTGACTCGCGCAGGACCATCCACAGAACGGCGCCTCGTTGCGCGCCCAGCGCCATCCGAATGCCGATTTCATTGGTGCGCCCGGCGACCGAGTAAGCCATGATCCCGTATATCCCGATGCACGATAGAACTATGGCCAGCCCGCCGAACACCCCGGAAAGCTTAGTGACCATACGATCTACGGTCAAAGAGTCGTCCACAATTTCATTCATGGTCGAGATGTCCAGCGCCGGCAGATTCGGGGCAGATTGCTTCACTATTTCACGAAGGGACGCCGGCATAGCGGCCGAATTCCCGGCTTCACGGACAATCACGAATGCTCCGCCCACATTGCCCATGGGATTGAAGAAGGGAATGTAAAACCGCCGCGAAGGTTTATCGCGCATGGAATGGTATTTCGCGTCGGCCACAACACCGACAACTACGAAATCCTCGTGACCCGCCGGGGTAATTATGGAGACGCGAGTGCCGATCGGGTTTGAGTCGCCATAAAAATGCCGGGCAAAGGTTTGGTTGATAAGTCCAACTCGCTCTGCATTGCCACTGTCCTGTGGCCCGATTTCTCGGCCCATCAGGATCGGAATGCCCGTGGTCGAAAAGTAATTCGGGCCGACCTGATCGGATCTTGAGTCGTTTGCGCCATCTCCGACCTTGGGCGGCTGGCCTTCGATGGATACCGGGTCATTTGAATCCTGATTGGTGATCAGGCCATCCTCAGAAAGCGAGACGCTTCGCACGCCGGGCAAGGCGGCGATTCGATCGAGCATGTTTTTATAGAGCTGGTTAAGCGCCGGCCCTCTATAGCCGTAGGTGGTTGGCATCACTCGAAACACCAGGAGATGGTCGCGGTCATAGCCAAGATTTACTTCCGAAAGCTTTTGGAAACTGCGGACAAACAGGCCCGCGGCGACCAGCAGAAGGAGAGATAGGGTGACTTGCACGACCACCAAAACCTTCCCCATTGTCATCCGGCTACGGTGGCCTGCGCCACCGACCACACCTCGCGAAGTCCCCTTGATGATCGTGCCGATCTCCGCTCTGGATGCACGCAAGGCGGGGACAAGTCCAAAGAGTATTCCCGTGAGCATCGAAACGCCGAGGGTGAAGGTGAGGACGGCTGCGTTTAGATGGACGTCCAGAGGGACGGGTGTCCGGCCCCCGGAGACGAGCCGCAGAAGCGCGGAATCGGCCCATCGCGCAATCAGCAGCCCGAATGCTCCACCGATCCCCGCAAGGAGAACGCTTTCGGTGAGAACCTGCCGGAAGAGCCGGCCGGCGCCTGCGCCCATGGCGACTCGCACAGCGATTTCGCGTTGGCGGGAAGCAGCCCGCGCCAACAAAAGATTGGCGACGTTCGCGCAGGCAATCAGCAACACCAGCCCAACCACTCCCATAAGGATTTGCAGCGGCTGGCCAAACTTGGCTTGCAACGTGGAGGCCCCACGGCCGCCCGCGATCATAGCGATGCGTTGGGTCATGAATGTCCGCTTCTGATCGGCGGACATTCCGGTCTCGGTCTGAGCCTTCAGATACTGCTGGAACAACAGGTTGATGCTCGAATTCGCTTGTGCCAGGGAAACGCCCGGCTTCAGCCGGCCCATTACTTGCAGCCACTCCCGTTTCTCAAACGGATTGGTTTCCATGGAAAGGTAGTCGCGGCCCGGTATGGCCTCCGCCTGCATGGTGAGCGGCAGCCAAATATCGGTCGAGTAGCCAACGGTTTCACCCACGAAGCCCGCGGGCGTGACGCCGATGACATCGTAGGTAGTGCTGAGCAGGCGAATTTTTTTGCCGATGACGGAGGGATCGCCTCCGAACCGGCTTTGCCAAAATCCGTAGCTGATCACCGCGACGGGATTGGCATCGCGTACGCGGTCCACTTCCGTCGTGAATATCCTGCCTAGAATTGGATTTACGCCCAGGACCGAAAAATAGGAACCGCTCACCAGACCGATTTGAGCATCCGAGCCAGACTCGCTTTCTCCGGAAGCCCCAATAGAAACGTCCTGTTTCTGTATATAGCTGTCGGCGGCGAGTATTCCATCAAAAACCTGGTTTCGTGCGCTTAGATCCTGAAATTCAGGATAGGTGAGCAGGTCGCGTTCGCCATCGCCGAATCCGATTTGCCGGCCGTGTTCATCCGGATTAGTCAGTAGGACAAGCTGTTGCGGATTTTTGACCGGCAGATTGCTGAGCAGCACGGAATTAAGAATTGTGAAAATTGCCGTGTTTGCTCCTATGCCGAGAGCCAAAGTGAGCACCGAGGCCGCGGTGAATCCAGGATTCTTGCGCAGCACGCGGAGACCATATCGGACGTCCATCAAAGAATTTTCGAGGAAGGACCACCGCCAGACTTCCCTGCCGGATTGTTCCAGCGAAGTTGCGTTGCCAAATTCACGGAGCGCAGTTTCCGCGGCTTCTTTGCGGGACATTCCGCTCTTCATGAGCTCATCGGCCCGCTCCTCGAGGTGCGAACGGATATCGGCGGAGAGATCGTCGTAAACGCGGCGTCGCGAGAAGATTTGCGTGATCCAGCTCATGACTTTGCCGGAGCGAGGACGCGCGTAATGCCCTCAAACATTTGCTCAAATCGAGAGACTTCGCGGGCGAGGTGTTTGGCGCCCCTGGGCGTCAATTCATAAATCCGCACGCGGCGGTTGGTGGAAGAAACACCCCACTCCGCGCTCACCAGGCCTTCTTTTAACAGCCGTTGGAGAGCGGGATAGAGCGAGCCTTCTTCAATTTTTAGCAATTCGTTGGAGGTTCGCTTGATCTGCTGGACCAGCGCGTAGCCGTGCAGAGGCCGACTCCGAAGCGTTTGCAGGATCATCATTTCCAGCGCGCCGGGGAAAAGGTCTCGTGGCTCCTGGGTTTTCATGTGCCGCCCTCGTGGTTGCGTATGCCTGGCCGAGAATATGTTGGTCAAGGCATAGAGCAATATAGGGTAGGGAAGTTTGCCTGTCAACAAGAATCTAGAGGTGGTCAAGGCTTGATGAGGGAATCAAAAAGGCAAAGGGTAGAAGGAGTTTCAGAGGAACAGCATCCCCGCATAACCCACAACTTCGTCGCGGTCGCCGAGAACATCGGCCGAAGTTGCATACCGGACGAGTTCTGCGCGCGTGACGCCGAGATCGAGCACGGCAGTAAGCGCGGCGACGGCGGGGCCGCAGCCGCACATGGTGATGTGCTCGCGCCTCACAGTCTCGTGCAAGCCGCGGGGATCGAGCGCGAGCAGTTGATCGATGGCCAGGTGGTCTTTCACGTGCGTCACCTTTTCGGATTCATAGTGATTCATGTCGGAGCTGACGACGAGGAGTACAGGTTCGCTCGAAGCGGAAATAACTTTGGCCAGGGCATGGCCGAGTTCGGTTAGCACACGGAAATCAAGGGTACCGACAGCGACGGGGACAAATCGAAATTCTCCGGCGAGTACCTGAAGAAACGGCAATTGCACTTCGATGGAATGCTCGTTGCGGTGCGCGACATGGTCCTCGATTAATAATGGACAGGCGGCTACAAGCGAGTGCGCCATGTCAGAATCAATTTGCGCAAGGCCGAGCGGAGTCTGCCAGGCGCCCTCGGCGTTGATGGCAAGATCCGCGCCGCGCGGGCGATGGCGCGGGCCGATGATAATGATGCGACGCGGGAGCGCGATCCGCGCGTAAACGGCACCGGTCACTCCTCCCGAAAAAACATACCCCGCATGTGGGACCATGCATGCCAGCGCCACGCCTGCTGCCGAAGCGCCAGAGGCCACGGCATGAGGCAGCCCTTCAACAACCGCCGCCGCGCCGACAAATTGCCGCATTCGTTCTCGCAGTTCTTCAGGGTCCGCGGGATAAAATCGGCCGGCGACTGCGGGCTGACGAATCATGTGTGGATTATGAACGACGATGCGGCGAAATTAGAAGTGGTGAGGCTTGGATGGCTTGCCGTGCATGCGCTGGGCAATATCGCTTCCAGGAGCGTGTTGCACGGTAACTTTATCGCCGTATTGGTAGCCGCCCTTGGTCAGGATCTTCACCATTTGGTCGCGCACCTGGGGAGAATAACTGAACGATTGCGATTGTTGGGGATTGTTCGGGTTGCGAAGAATTATAGTGGCAGAATTGGCGGAGATTACCGTTCCTTTGTACTTCAGCAGTTTTGTGGAAGGCTTCGGCGACTTAACGACCACAGGTTGTGACATCTGAACCTGAGCCTGCGCGGGGTGGGCCGCAAACGACATGGCGGCAACCAGCAGCACGCCCGGCAGCAACACTCGCGAATTAAGCTTCGTCTTCAAGGGAGATCTTCAGCGATTTCAGGAACCGAACATCCTGCGGCGTCAGATCAAATTTCGGCGCGGGAGCTTCCTCCTCCAACGCTTCGGAATCGACCTGGATATGCAGCGATTCCAGGAAGCGGCGATCCTGATGCGTGAGCCGAACGGCATCGCCGTCGCGCTTGGCGAGTCCGATGGTCGCGTCGAGCTTCAGCACAATGTCGTATCCAGCCGAACGGACGTTGGCGATGGCGCCGGTGATGCGGCCGGAATCCGCCACGGTATCGTTGATCGCGTGCCCAAGTTCGCGGAGCAACTGCCGTAGATGATCGTCGAGTTGCAAGCTCGCCTCCTTCTAGGACCCACTCATGAAATTGTAGGGCCGTGCGCCGCGCCTGACAAGCCTGGATGTGGTGTAGTTGTTGTCTAACCTGACAGCGCCGTGTGGCCGGGAGGACTGTCGCATCGAATCGCCGGCTATATTACAATTCGTTGGTGGGCGCTGCGTCCATTTCCCGGCAGTCACCGGCGCAATCCGCGGGGCATCCCGCGCGGCCACGCGGATTTTTCCGCACTTTGTGGCGGGCGGTTCGGCAGTTGTTCCACGAAACCACGGGCGCGCTGTTCGCGATACTGGCTGTGGGAGCGGTAAGCTCGGCGGTGCGAGCCTGGGAGAACGGCACTGCCAAATGGATCGTGGCGCTGCCACTGGCTTACGCGATGTGGATGGGGTATTTCTCGGTGACGTCATTTCGCAGTGCGCGGCGCGTTCAATAACGCGGGTGCCTGTCCAATTGTGCGATCCTCGTGCTTCGATCCCTATGACCAAATCCAATGACAAGCCGGTCTCCGCGGTTAAGCCGGAAAATTCGGCGCCGAAATCCGGCTCTGCGCGGAATCCTGCCGGGCTGGAACTCGATCCACTCTACGGTCCTGAAACGCTTGCCGGTTGGGATTATGAAAATGAGGATGGATATCCCGGGGAATTTCCCTACACCCGCGGAATTTATCCCACCATGTATCGCGGGCGGCTGTGGACCATGCGGCAGTACGCTGGATTTGGAACGGCCGCGGAATCCAACAAGCGCTATCGCTATCTCCTGAGTCAGGGCCAGGCGGGGCTTTCCGTTGCGTTCGATTTACCCACGCAGATCGGGCTCGACTCCGATCACGCACTGGCTCAAGGCGAGGTTGGCAAAGTGGGCGTGGCCATTGATTCGCTCGAAGACATGGAGGCGCTGTTCGAGGGGATTCCACTGGAGCGAGTTTCGACGTCCATGACCATCAACGCGACGGCGGCGATCCTGCTGGCGCTTTACGTGTCGGTGGCGAGGAAGCAAGGCGCCGACCTGCGCAAACTTTCCGGCACGGTACAGAACGACATCCTCAAGGAATACATCGCCCGAGGTACATTCATTTATCCTGTGGGACCGGCGATGCGCATCGTGACCGATATTTTCGCCTGGTGTCGCGCCGAACTGCCTCGCTGGAACACCATTTCCATTTCCGGGTATCACATCCGCGAAGCCGGCTCCACCGCGGTGCAGGAAGTGGCCTTCACCCTGGCAGACGCAATCGCTTATGTGGACGCGGCCGTAAAGGCCGGCCTGGCGGTGGATGATTTCGCGCCGCAACTTTCATTTTTCTTCAACGCGCACAATGGCTTGCTCGAGGAAATTGCGAAATACCGCGCGGCGCGGCGGCTGTGGGCGCACCTCATGCGTGAGCGGTTTGGGGCCAAGGATCCTCGCTCGCTGCTGCTGCGATTCCATGCGCAGACGGCCGGCTCATCGCTTACGGCGCAACAGCCGGAAAATAATATTGTGCGCGTGGCAATTCAGGCGCTGGCGGCGGTGCTGGGCGGGTGCCAGTCCCTTCACACGAATGGTCTGGACGAAGCGCTGGCGCTGCCGACGGAAGATTCCGCGCTGATTGCCTTGCGCACGCAGCAGATCATCGCGCACGAGACTGGCGTGGTGAATACGGTGGACCCCGTGGCCGGATCGTACGCGATCGAAAATCTCACGGACCGCATCGAGGCGGGTGCGCGCGATTACATTTCGCGGATTGACGCGGTGGGCGGAATGTTGCGCGCCATTGAAACCGGCTACGTGCAGGGCGAAGTGCAGAAGGCGGCCTATGAATATCAGCAGGCGATTGAGCGCGGCCAACAAATTGTGGTCGGCGTGAACCGGTTTCAGAGCGATGAGTCGCGCGCGATTCCGACGCTGCGCCTGGATCCGGAGAACGAGCGCTCGCAGGTCCTGAGGTTGCGCGCGCTTCGCGCCAGACGGGATGCTGCGCGCACGAAACAGGCGCTCGATGAAGTGGAATCCCGCGCGCGCTCTGGAGCAAACCTGATGCCCGCGATCTGCGCTGCCGTAGAGGCGCTCGCCACCGTGGGCGAAATTTCCGACGCGCTCCGCCGCGTCTTCGGGGAATACCGGGAATCGGTCGTGCTATGATTCTCCTGCCTGAAGTGCTCCGCTAAGATGTGGGGTGAGGGGCGCCAGAGGCGAACAATTTCCAGGTCAACTGCCTGCATCGAATCTAGCGCCCGGGCGCGGCTCTGGCCGGGCAACGCGCGCAACCTCTTAAAGGAGAATTCCATCATGAAGAAACTGCTTTGTAGCATCGTTCTCTGCGGCATGGCCGCGCTCCCTGCTCTCGCGCAAGGTGGCGGTGGAGGGGCGCAAACTCCTCCAGCAGCACCGCCAACAGATCCGATCTCCACATTTGTTAAGGGCGCCTTCAAGCAGATCAACACCAACTTGATTGGCTCAGTTGAGCAAATGCCCGAAGAAAACTTCAGCATGAAGATTGGCACCACTCCCGAAGTGCGCACATTTGCGCAGATGATCGGGCACGTTGCAAATGCCAATTATTTCTTCTGCGCGATGGCCAAGGGCGAAGCCGATCCGCAGACAGTCGACTACGAACATACCGCGCAGACAAAAGCTCAATTGGTGGCAGGGATGCACGCAGCGCTTGATTATTGTCAGCCGGTTTACGACTCGCTTACCGACGCTACGATGTCGCAAATGGTGACGCCTCCTGGGCAGAACGGTGCTCCCGGGCGCCCGCAGTTGCGAATCGGAATTTTGCTTCGGAATATCGGACACAACAATGAAGAGTACGGCAACTTGGTCGGCTATT
>DATNHU010000215.1:0-8599 GCA_035604795.1 Candidatus Limnocylindrales bacterium | reverse complement strand
GACAGGTCAGCGCAACTATTTTCCCAACTACAGGTTCGAGCGATTCCGGAACCCCGACTCCAGGGGCTCCGCTCTATCCTAACATCGCTGCGTCAGCCCCAGCAGGCCCGAGTCGCAATATCGTCTTTTTTGCCCCGGATGCGCGTTTGCCCCAAATTGATCAATTCGATTTGGTGGTCGAGCATCAACTTTCGGCAAACACCGTGGTTTCCGTTTCCTATATTGGAAGTATCGGCCGTTTCTTACCGCTGGCACAGGACATTAATTTGCCGGCCCCTACAACGATCAATTACACGCTTACGGGTGCGCCGCCAGTTGAGTTGATTCATGGACCCTCGCTTCCGGCATCGGGGACAACTTTTACTGTGCCCTTTTTTGCCGGAGCCAGGCCAAACGCGAACTTCAATCAGATGTCTCAGATCTCGACGATCGTGCGTTCGTACTATCACGCGGTTGCATTCCAGTTTAACCGGCGGATGACGCATGGCCTGCAGTTCCAGACCAGCTACACCTTTTCTCGAGCTCTGGACGACGACCAGATTTCTTCAGCGACTTTGTCGGGAAATACACCATTCGATCCTGCGAATGTCAAACTTGACTATTCACCCTCCAACTTTGATGCTCACAGCAGATTAGGAGCCAGCCTGGTTTGGCAGCCGGAATACTTCAAGGACTCGAATGTTGTTGCCCGAAATGCCTTGTCGGGTTGGACTCTATCTCCCATTGTTGTTCTTGCGTCTGGCCTCCCATTTACCGGTACGGTCACGGGTAACGCGCCAGCTGGAACAGGAGCCACAACAACTGGCGAAATTGGAGCGAGTGGTTCCAGCCGAGTTCCATTTTTCGCCAGGAACAGCTTCCGGATGCCCCACTACTTCAATACCGACATTCGCCTCGCACGCGATATCCGGATCCATGAGCGTATGGCGCTCCAGCTCTCCGTGGATACGTTCAATTTGTTCAATAACGTGAATATCACCTCCGTGAACAGTTTGCTCCTCCGGACAGGCGGGAGCCCCGCTACGCCGACGCTTGCGTATCAATCTACCTTCGGCCTGCTCTCGAACGGAAATAATGGGACTTTTGCGCCTACTCCGCGCCAGCTTCAGTTCGGAGCGCGCTTCTCGTTCTAGCGTTTACGGGCGTCAACACTCTTCACAGGCTCCCCGATTTCGAATTCGGGGAGCCTGTCTTTATTTGCGGCTTTCTCTCTCGGCTGAAATAACCAACTTTTTTCGCCACGTTTCGCTTTCCCGCGCGTCAAAGTGCATATCAGGGTGTGCCCGCAGCCCGATTCCATCCACCAGGGCTCTAAGGGCGTTGCACGGAGGCTTTCCATGGGAATCTTCTGGCAGGACATGCGTTACGCCATCCGCATGTTGGCAAAGAACCGCGGATTCACTATCGCCGCCGTCATCTGTCTGACGCTCGGCATTGGCGCGACCACCGGCATCTTCAGTGTGGTCAATGCCGTCCTGCTGCGTCCGCTTCCCTATTCGCACCCCGAGCAGCTCATCCGCGTTTACACCGAATTCCCAAACTTCCCCAACGGTGGCCTGCGCCGTTTCTGGGCTTCGCCGCCGGAATTCCTCGATCTTCAGCGTGACGCCCACTCTTTTTCCTCATTCGAGGCTTGGACCACCGGTGGCGCCAATATCGCCGGAAACGTCACTCCCACACGGGTGACGGCCGCTTTTATTAGTGGTGGCCTGTTGGATTCCGTCGGGGTTTCTCCGGTTATGGGCCGCCTGATTTCCCCCGCCGACGACATCCCCGGCGCAAATCGCGTGATGGATATTTCCTATGGCACCTGGCAAAGCGTCTTCGGAAGCGATCCGAATATCGTCGGCAAGGAAACCTACCTCAACGGACGCAAAGCCAGCATTGTCGGCGTCATGCCCAACGGATTCGAATTCCCTCCCGGCGAAGCAACCCCTGCTCAGATTTGGATCACACTCCAAATCGATCCAGCGCATCCTGGTGGACGTGGCTCGCACTTTCTATATCTTCTTGGCCGATTGAAACCCGGTGTAACGGCGACCGCGGCACAAGGCGAACTCGCTTCGCTCGTGCAGGCCTATGGAGCGAAAGCTGCACCGAAAACCCATGCCTTTTCCAACGATCCAAAAAACACTCATACCTTGGTCAGTTTCCCTTTGCAGGCCGAGGTTGTCTCCAGCGTGCGGCCCGCTCTCCTCATGCTCTTGGGCGCGGTCGCTTTCGTCTTGCTTATCGCCTGCGTGAACGTGGCCAATCTTTTGCTGGCGCGCGCCGAAGCCCGTCGCCGCGAAATCGCCATCCGCAGCGCATTGGGAGCGGGGACAGCACGTCTGGCACGCCAGTTCGCAACAGAGGGCGTCCTGCTCTCGCTGCTGGGCGCCATTCTCGGCCTGGGTCTTGCTTCCGGAGGTCTGCGCCTGATTCAGCTTACCAATGCGGGAGGCTTGCCGCGTGCCGCTGAAATCGCCATGGATTGGCGCGTACTTCTTTTCACATTATTCACCACAGTTGTCACCGGAGTTCTATTCGGTCTCGCTCCATTTCTACCACTTCTCTTCTCGCATCTCTCCGAATCATTGAAAGACACCGCCGGCGGCTCAACCAGCGGCTCCGGCGCGCAACTCTTCCGCCGAATTCTTGTAGCGGGCGAACTTGCCCTTGCACTGGTGCTCTTGATCGGCTGCGGACTCATGCTCCGTGCCTTCTGGAAGCTTCAGGAAGTCCACACCGGATTCGACGGGCGAAACGTCATCTCCATGTCCATTGCCCTGCCTGGCGCTTCTTATTCAAGACCTGAGCAAATTGACAGTCTCTGGACTCGCTTCGAAGAGCGCTTGCACCAGATCCCCGGCGTCGAATCCGCGGCCATCGCATATGGTCTGGCGCCCGCGCGCCCTCCGGATATGAATGACACTGATATCGAAGGACTGGTGACCAAACCAGGCGGTCCTATAAAGAATGTGGATTACTACCAAATGGTCAGCAAAGACTATTTCGCAGCTATGCGCATACGCTTGATTGCCGGCCGTTTTTTTGATGAACGGGACGCGAAGGGCGCCCCTGATGTCGTCATCATCAACCAGACCATGGCGCGTGCCTTTTGGCCCGGCGAAAACGCTATCGGCCATCGCATTCGCCCCGGATTCCAAGATCCCTGGTGCACTATCGTCGGAATCGTGGACGACGTGAAAAACGCGGGACTTGACCGCCCCGCCGGAACTGAACTCTATTTGCCCATCCATCAGACTCAAGCCCAATTAAACGGCGTTTCAGACATGTATATTATTCTTCGCGGACGGGGAGACCCGCGCTTGTTTACAAGCGCTGTTCGGCGAGACCTTAACGAACTTGACTCATCACTTCCACTTTCCAATATTCGCCTGATGGAGGACGTATTAAGCTCCGCCCAGTCTCGTCCGCGGTTCCTGACCCTACTCTTGGGACTGTTCTCCGGAGTCGCTCTGGCCATCGCCACTGTCGGCATCTATGGCGTCATTTCTTACTCAGTACAGCGCCGCTCCAAGGAATTCGGCCTGCGCATGGCTTTGGGCGCGCAGCCCGTGGACGTCCTGGGACTGGTAATAAAGCAGGGAGCGGGTTTGGCTTTGCTTGGGGTTGGCGCGGGGCTTGTCGCCGCATTCGCCCTTACGCGTTTGATGACCACGTTGCTATTCGGCGTGACACCCACTGATCCGCTCACATTCGTGATCGTCTCGCTCCTGCTCGCAGTCGTGGCTCTCGCGGCTTGCTATGTTCCGGCGCGTCGCGCCACAAAAGTGGATCCAATCCAGATTCTGCGCTACGAGTAGGCAGGTTTCGAAAACCTTCCTCACCGATCATTTTGTCGCTGATGCGGGTGGCGTGTACGTAAGCCGCAGGATGCTCGCCGCCGCCGAAAAGCGTACCGCGTCCGATTTATCATCCAGCAGCGGAACCATTTTGCTCGCGAGGGATGGGTCATTACGTAATCCCATGGCTTTCAACGCAGTGGCCCTCACAATCCATTCTTTGTCTTCGGAGGCTGCTTCCAACGCTTGCAAACTCTCCGGATCGGGGTCGTTCACAAGCGCCATTGCTGCCGACGCTCGCACCGGAGCGGGATTGTTCATATGCAACGCATTCCAAGCAGCCACACCATAGCCGCCAAACGGCGCAAACGTAATTCCCTGCTCCACAACCAGCGTAATCAACTTGTTGTGGTCCCTTAGCGTGCTCATCGCTTCTTGTGGAAGCGATTCGCCGGTTTTTCTCCTGCCGGTCAACACTTCGTAGTAAGCGGCATATCCCTCGTCATTTTTCATGGCCACTAACGCAGCAGCGGCAGCCAACCCCACAGTCAAATCGTGATCTCGCAGCGCCTTTTGAAGATCCGGAATCGATGACTTGGAGCGCATCTCGCCCAATCCATTTGCTGCCGCCACGCGGACGGCGGGAATTTTGTCCTCCAAGGCTTCTTCCATCAGTTTCACCGCTCGGGGCTCCTGCCTCATCGTCCCCATGGCTTGGACGGCCAGCGCGCGTTGCTTGTATTCCTTGCTTTCAGCTCCTTCTTGCAGCATCTTCCAGGTCCTTTCCCGCAAAGTGGCAGTGACGGGGATTCTCGGCGACCGTACCACACGCGGATCTGACGTCACGGACTGTGTGAGCGACACAAGAATCAGTGCAACTGCGCATCGACATGCACGCGTAGGACTAGATAACCACATCGGCCCCCTCCAGTGAAATCAAATGCTTTCCATGAGTTTAAAACCGGCTCAACCGTTTTGAAAGCGGAGCCGTATAGTTTCCACGGCACGCGGCAGGCCAAATCATCTGGCAGCCCAACCGGGCATTTCTCGTCCCACCGTCATCGCCTCGGCCGCCCAGCGTCCCAGATGAACAGAGAGCGCCACGCCGTGCCCGCTGAAGCCGCCGATCACAATCACGCGCGGACTTTTCGTGTGCCTCTCAAACATCGGTCGCCACCGATCCGCGAACAGATTTGGCCCGCCCCACCGGTGTGTGAATTGCACCTTTCCCAACTCGGAGTGCAACCCGCGCACACGCTTTTCCAGTAACGCGATTAGCCTCGCCGCCTCTCCGCGCTCAACATCCACTTCATCCAACTCGCGCCAATCCCGCAGATGGATCAGCCCACTCCCAAAAACAACACCATTTGTCTTTAGCAATCGTCCCCACAAATACGGAAGATCAATCGTGTAAAACGGTTTGCGTGACGTCAAGCCGAGTGTATCCAGGGTTGCATCCGGCAACGGCTTCGTTGCCACAGCTAGCGTGAATTTCGGCTGTGCCCGTCCGGCAATTCCGCTCAGCTCCAACGACTGCGCGTTGGTGGCAATAATCGCGTGCCCGACAACAAATTCCCTCCCGCCCACTTTCAGTCGCAGCGGATCTCCAAACTGAATGTCATCCAGGCGCGAATTCTCAAGAATCACTGCACCAGCGCTTTCGGCCGCGCGCGCCAACCCGGTCAGCATCTTCCCCGGATCAATGGTTCCTCCCGCAACTTCACCCGTCACTTTCAGCATTCCCGAGTCCTGCCAGGAAATCGGCGATCCCGCAATCCCGCCGTGGTGACCCACTTCCAAGGCTCCGGAAAGCGTGAGGTCGCAATCCACCGCCAAATCCTTCAACGTCGCGCGCAATCCGCTTAGAACATCGCCGAGCCCGGGTAGATCTCCCGCCGCTGTCTCTCCCAGGGCGATTCCACCCGTATGTCCGCTCGAGCCCGCACCAATTTTGTCCGCCTCAAGCACCAGTACACTTTTCCGCGAGTCCAGGCGCCTCAGCCACGCCGCAGCGGCCAGTCCCGTGAATCCTCCTCCAATCACTGCACAATCCACTCTTTCCGGGAGCACACAAAGAGACGGACGAAAGTCCACACTCCAGGGAGTGTTACCCCACCTCTTCCTTTCTGGCGATACAGCCAATTTCCCTCCAGCAAGAAACGGAATCCGTCCATTCTAGCGTGCCGCCATATTCCCATATTATTTTTCCTCTGCCTAAATCCAATCCCCTTCCTCTGTCGTACTTGAGATGTAGGTTCAATCTCAACAAAGGACACAAAATGAAAACACGATTTCTCTTTTCACTGTTGGCAATGCTGGTGCTCGGCGTTTCCATCGTTTCCGCTCAGAAGGATCCCATGGTTGGTGGAGCTGCAATGTTCCCCACCAAAGACATCATCGACAACGCCGTAAATTCCGCTGATCACACCACGCTCGTGGCCGCGGTGAAGGCCGCGGGCCTTGTTGACACCCTCAAGAGCGCGGGCCCGTTCACCGTTTTCGCTCCCACGAATGAGGCCTTCGCAAAACTGCCCGCGGGCACAGTGGACAATCTCCTGAAGCCCGAAAACAAGGACATGTTGACGAAAATCCTTACCTACCACGTTGTCGCGGGCAAGCTCAGCGCCGTCGACATCATGAAGCTCATCAAGGCGGGCAATGGCAAGACGGAATTGAAGACCGTGAGCGGCGGCTCGCTCTGGGCCATGGCGCATGATGGCAAGATCGTGTTGCATGATGAGAAGGGCGGGATGTCCACCATCACGATTGCAAACGTCTTCCAGTCGAACGGAGTCATTCAGGTGGTTGACTCCGTCCTTCTTCCCAACTAGCTCACCTTCAAACCTAGTTCCCCTCCACATTTCGTGGTCAGGGAAAAAAGCAGAGTCCCCTCGCCCAAACCATCCAGGGCGGGGGGATTCGCTTTTGCAATTACGGATTGTATTTCTTCAGCCAATCCGCGATTTCTTTGATGACGTCGCGCCGCTGCTCAATCAGCGAGGGAAAATGAGGTGATCCAGGACACGTGACCATCTGCACGGTTTTCCCGCGCTCGCCCAGCAAAATGAGAAATTTCCGAGATTTGGGAACAAACGCCGATAAGTGGAAAGCAGTCTGACCAATGCGCAAGTCAATAACCTGATGTCAAGCGGCGTCACAATCGTCTCAGCGTCAAATGCGTGGCAATGGAATTACGCCTCTCGGTCCCGAACGTTCGCTAGCTCAACTCTCTCTTCGCACTATTACTCTATTCGATCATTCCATTTCCACGAATTTACACCTGGAATCTAGACATTCATGCGGAATAGGTTCGTTCCATTTTACCCCGAATTGGAAAAATCTCCCGTCCCTGTTGCACTGCACTCACCGAATCCCAAGTGAATAAACATCCGTCTGTTCGTGGCTACGGAATAGGAGCGGAGAACCATCTGGTGTCAGCCCGCTCCAAAGGCCGTAGACGCCCGTGATTTGGAAGGGCAGGTCCAACAGTTTTTCAACCTTTCCATCCGGAACATGCATGCGAAAAAGCGCCGGAGAATTGCTCGCAAAGGTGTTGAAATACAAGAATTGCGAGTCCGCGGACCATGCGGGATAGTCGACTTTCACCTTGGACAACGCAGTTTGCGTCCCTTTTTGAAGATCAATCAGAACAAGCAGATGATCCCCCACTGTGGATTGAGAAGCCAAATATCGTCCATCCGGGGAACAAATTGGCGAAAAAAGATTATCCGCGCCGGGAATTTTTTCCGTCCGGTGGTCTTGCAGATTAACCCGATACAACGATACATCCTGACCTTCCCCGTAGGGATCGCGCCCGTAATAAATCACGTCACCCTTTGGTGACCAGCTGGCGCTCGTCTGCGCATGGGATTCCGAGATAACCGGTTCGGCGTTCCCTCCATCCATCGAAATTGTGTAAATCTTCGGCAATTCACCCGGCCGCCGGCTTACAAACAAAATTCGTTTTCCGTCCGGAGACCATCGCGGGTTCAATGCGCGTTGTGGAGGGAAAGTAAGCTGGAGCTGCTCACTCCCATCACTCCGCGCGCGCCACAGCGATCCTTCCGGGAAGGTGATGTAGGTCATCCACAATCCGTCGCGTGTGAAATCCACATGGTCCGCAGAAAGTCCACCTGCAAACTGGGCGAATTCCTTTCGCGATGCGTCATATCGCAAAAGTTCGCCCGCAACTTGCGTCCCGAGAGCGAAAATTCTGGCTCCATCACGGCTCGGCAGTGGCCGTGAATAATTGATCGGGCCTGCTGTCAACTGGACGGGCTCGTTGCGTGCACGATGAAGCCAATCCGTCTTTTCCTCAATGGCCCAGAGATTGGAAATCCCTTCGCGTTGTGACGCAAAGATGTAAAAATTCCCGTCTGCTGTCCATGACCCAAACCCTTCGCCGGGAGTTCCCGGCCAATGAAAGTCGAGGCGATGAAGATTAATTCCGTCTGCGCCGACCTCCCAAATTGTCAATTCCGATTGAGCTCCATCAACTGTGTATCGAATCCTTTCGCCATCAGGAGACCAGCGGGGATATAGAATTTTCCCTGGCGCCGTTGCCAGCGCTCGCTGCCCCGTTCCATCACGGTTCGCAACCAAAAGTCGGTTTTCGTGACCGAACGCCAAGAGGTCGCCGCTCGGGGACCAAACCGCTTCCTCCGTATTGATATTCCCTAACCGGCGCGCGGGTCCGCCAATAACTGGTTCAATCCACAATGTCGATGGGAGTCCCTCCCTGCTGTCAATCCGGGAAGTCCCTAGAAATGTCGTACCGTCCGGAGAAATGCCTTTGATGATGGAATCGGGAG
>DATNHU010000214.1:0-3585 GCA_035604795.1 Candidatus Limnocylindrales bacterium | reverse complement strand
CTCGCGTACGGAGCAGGACGGGCGCACGGTCGATGAGGATTCGGCGCAGGACATCGCCGACCGCGCTGCCAGCTCTTACACCAAGGAATTTCTCTTTCACCAGAGCAACAACGACCGCCAACTGCTGCAGATGGTCGAGGGGGCGCTGTCGCGCATTCGCGAAGGCAGCTTTGGAGAATGCATTTCGTGCGGCAAGGAGATCAACGCCAAGCGCCTGGAAGCGGTGCCCTGGACTCGCCATTGCATCGAATGCCAGGAGAAGGCAGAACGGGGACTGCTGGAAGAGACGCAGAGGTAGTTCGGCGCTGATTGAACTTCGCCCGAATGAATGAAGGATGGAGCCGCCGTGGTGCTGGCGGCTCGCGTTTTTTCAGCGGTCCGGCGCGTACGGCAGTGAGCAAATTCTGGAAATACACGCTGGTGGGCGTCGTTGTTGGCTTGGTCGCGGGATGGGCGCTTTATCTTTTTTCAGGTGATGTTATCGTCGTCTTATTTGTCAGAGCAGTGATAAAAGTGGTTGATATCGTGGTTGGATTAGTCCATCTGAATGGCCGTTGAATCTTCTGAATTCATTAACCACGAAGGACACAGAGGTACACAAAGGTGGGAATTCAGAGGCTTTCCTTTGTGCTCTTTTGTGTCCTTCGCGGGTAATCAGAATACGGCCGGCAGACGGAGGCCTTTGACGCTGCTGATTTTTGCCTGTTAGACTCAGAGATTGTCAGTCCCACCCTGACACATGCAGAAGGGAAGTTCGTGCGCGCAGAAACCCGCCATCAACTGAAACAAGATCGGTTCAGCCGAGCCACCATCGACGCAGCGGAGAGAACCGCGCACTGGTCCGTAGAACACAAGAACAAGCTGATGATCGCCGTCGTGATTGTCGCGGTAGTAGCTGCGGCGGCGGTTGGGTCCTGGTATTACTTGGGCCAGCAGGATCAAAAGGCCAGCCTCGATATGGGTGTGGCCGTGCGCACCCTGGATACGCCGGTGCGTCCTCCCAACATGCCCGCGCAACCGGACGCGCCGAGTTTTGCCAATTCGGCGGAGCGGGCCACCGCGGCTCACAAACAATTTCAGGCGATCGTCGACAAGTATCCGCATACCCATTCGGCTGAGTTCGCGCATTATTTTCTGGGCGTGACGGCGGCGGATCTTGGAGACGATGCCTCGGCTGAGCGCGAGTTTCAGAAGGTTATTTCGTCGGCGAACAGCGATGTTGCGGCGCTGGCCAAGATGGCGTTGGCCTCGGTCTATCGCAATACCGGTCGCGACAAGCAGGCGATTGAACTCTACAAACAGCTGGCTGCGAAGCCTACCAGCACCGTGGGCAAGGTGATGGCGCAAATGGAATTGGCCGCGACTTATCAGGCGGACAATCAGCCGCTCGAAGCCAAACACGTCTACGAAACCATCCAGAAGGAAAACCCCGCCAGCGAAGCCGCGCAGTTGGCCTCGGCGAAGCTGCAGCAATTGAAATAAAGAGCTTCCGGCTGCCAGCTCCTAGCTGTTATTAAAACTTATGGTCATGCTATGATGACCATAGTCATTTGGAATGGTCATGAAGACTGTGCCAGCAGGACAATTCAAAGCTCGATGTTTGAAAATCATGGACGACGTGCGCTCTACGCGTGAATCCGTGGTCATCACCAAGAGGGGACGTCCCGTGGCCAAGTTGGTGCCAGCCGACGCGCAACCAGATGATGTGTTCGGTTGCATGAAGGGAGAAGTCGAGATCGTCGGGGACATTGTGTCTCCGGCCGTGCCGCTTGAAGACTGGGAAGTCTTGCGGTGATTCTTCTCGACACCCACGTGCTGGTATGGCTGGTTGCCGACGAAGATCGGCTCTCCCGCCCGGCAAGATCCGCAATTCGAAGAGCCAGGGCCAGTGATGGAATCGCCATTGCGGACATCACCCTATGGGAACTGGCCTTTCTCTTCGCGCGAGGCGCGCTGCGGACGCGCAGTACCGTCGAAAACACAGTGCAAAATCTTGTAACCCGCTCCGGTGCCAACGTGAAGCCAATCACCGCTGAGATCGCTGCCCTCGCTACCCAATTTCCTGACGATTATCCGAAGGATCCTATCGATAGGCTTATTGGCGCCACTGCCCGAGCTGAAGGCATTGCGCTTGTCACCCGCGATGAAAAGATTCGTGACAGCCCGCTTCTAAGAACGATCTGGTAAGTCGCTGAGCACAGCTTCATTTCCCTTTTCCGCGCTTGTTGAGTACGATGTCTGTCCATACCAAAAGGCTCTGCGAGCATGGCGGCCATTACTCTGCACATCAACGGTAGTGAGCGGAAGGTGGAGGTTGCGCCGGAGACGCCTCTGCTCTGGGTTCTGCGGGACACGCTGGAATTGACGGGGACGAAATTTGGTTGCGGCGCTGGTCTCTGTGGGGCGTGCACGGTGCATGTTGATGGGGTCCCGGTGCGCTCCTGTTCGACGCCCGTTTCACAAGTGGCGGCGAAGAACGTCACTACCATCGAGGGCTTGTCTGCGAAAGGGTTGCATCCGTTGCAGGAGGCATGGATCGAGGAACAGGTGCCGCAATGCGGGTATTGTCAGACCGGGCAGATCATGGCCGCGGCGGCTCTGCTGGCAAAAACTCCTCAGCCGTCCGACGAGCAGATTACCCAGGCGATGTCGGGCAACCTCTGCCGCTGCGGGACCTATGACCGGATTCGGCGAGCGATCCATCGGGCTGCAGGGACTGGCGGTGCACAGTGAGCCCGCTCTCCCGCCGCGATTTCCTTACAGCCAGCGTGGCTGCCGGTATTGGACTTGTGATCGGATTCTACCTGCCTCATGGGAATTCGACTGGCGCAGGAAGCGCATTCGCGCCGAATGCTTACTTGAAGATCACGCCCGACGGAAAGATCTCTATCGTAGTGGCGCGCTCGGAGATGGGGCAAGGCGTGCGCACTTCTCTGCCCATGATTCTCGCCGAAGAGCTCGAGGCTGACTGGAAGCAGATCAGTATCGAACAAGCCGGCGCCAGCACGCTATATGGCGACCAGACCACCGGCGGCAGTGCGAGCGTGCGTACTACCTGGGATCCGATGCGAAAGGCCGGAGCGGCCGCGCGCGAAATGCTGATCAGCGCCGCCGCTCTCGAGTGGGGGGTGCCGCGCTCGGGTTGCAAAGCCCAGAACAACGCGGTGGTTCGCGCGGCTTCAAATCGCCGGCTCACATATGGGCAGTTGGCGAATAAAGCGGGCGCGCAACCGATTCCGACTGATGTGCCCTTGAAGCAAGCCAAGGACTACCAAATTGTGGGCAAGTCCGTGCCGCGGCTTGATGTGCCGTCGAAGGTCGCAGGCACGGCTGAGTTTGGAATTGATTTTCGTCTGTCCGGCATGAAGTACGCCGTGCTGGCCCGATGCCCGGTGATCGGGGGCAAGGTCGCGAGCTTCGATGACAAGGAATCCAAAAAGATTTCCGGCGTAGGTTTCGTGGGAAAAATCGGCGATTCGGCCGTGGCCGTTGTCGCGGACAGCGTGTGGAGTGCGCTGGAAGGCCGTCGGACTTTGAATGTGCAATGGGATGAAGGTCCGAATAAAGACTTGAATTCGGCTGCGG
>DATNHU010000213.1:0-3403 GCA_035604795.1 Candidatus Limnocylindrales bacterium | reverse complement strand
TAAATAACTGCGGGCTTGATTTCATGGACGTTCACTTTGTTGCCTGTCCCGTTGGCATGCTCCAAGCCATTGATGCGGATCTCGTTGTCCTCCCGATAAGCCGCCAAAATGTGCTCCGTCATTTCTTTAAGCCCCGAGGGCCCATAGGCCTCAAGCGGCTCCGTTCTGCCCTGCACCCAAGGGGTAAAAATAAGATCCGCATAACCTAAAGTGTGGTCCGAATGCAAATGAGTGATGAACACAGTCTTGAGACTGGTCATCTTGAGCCCATCCACGCCCTTCTGTCTGGCTGCCTCCGCTCGCCGAACGATCCCTGTCCCACAATCGATAATGTAGGAGCTCCCGTTCACTAGGATCGCCACCGAAGGCCCCATATGTTCCGGGTCGGGACGAGGGGTGCCGGTCCCCAGGAAAACTATTTTCGTTTTCGCTGAAACACTGTTCTGCGGCAGTGAATGCGAGGTCGAAATCAAAGCGCCCGCAGCCAAAGCTGCAAACAACGCCGTAACCCCAAGCCGGCGCAAGGTTTTCCTGAACATATTGAGCACGCCCTTTCGCGGCGAGTATACTTGAACCCCTTCCCGCCATTGACGCATCTCGCATTTCATCGCAGGATGCCTATTCGCAATTCGACGCACCCATACCAAGGAGCCTTACCGCCATGTTAGAAAAACACCCCTGGGAAAAGGTTGAACTCGAAAGCCTGAATCCGCTCATCAGCCGCCGAATGCTCAGCGGGGAGCAATCCACCATCGCGCGAGTCTACCTGAAGCGCGGTGCAATTGTTCCGCGTCATTCACACCACAATGAGCAGATCACCTTTATCCTGGCTGGGGCTCTTCATTTCACATTCGATGACGGTGAACTCACCTTGCGACAGGGAGAAGTGCTTTTAATTCCGCCCAACGTCCCACACGCCGCGGAAGCCGTCGAAGACACCGATGATCTCGATGTCTTCATTCCTCGCCGCGAAGATTGGATTAACAAGCAGGACGACTATCTCCGCGCCGGCTCCAAACGCTAACTCTTAAAAATCAAATCACCGTTTCTTGTCCGGAATTTTGCGGGGGCGGAGCTTTAGCTCGTACATGAATGACTTTTTGCAAGAAGTGCTTTAGCCCCCGGGGCGCTGCGATTCCTCCACCCCAGCTAGAAATATCCTCAAGTCTCTCAAATTGTTTCCCGTCGGGCCCGTCACCACTGCATCCCCGAGGGCATTAAAAAAACTGTAAGAATCGCTCCTCCGGCCAAATTCCGTCGAATCCATCCCCGCCTGTCGCGCGCTCTCGAGTGTCTTCCCATCCGCCACCGCACCCGCCGCAGGGCTGGACCCATCAATCCCATCCGTTCCTGCGCTCAACACCGCCACATTCCGTCCCGCAATCCGCGCCACGCATTCCAGCACGAGCGCCGAGTTCCTCCCACCAATACCATTTCCTCGCACCGGCGAACTCACTTCGCCGTCCGCAATCACAGCCACCGGATCGCCGGGATGCTCCGCTGCTAATCGCTTCAACTCGCCCAACAAATACTCCGCCGCGCGCTCAATCGGCCAATCGTCAGTTGTGTTATCGCAGAATGTGCGAAAGCCATCGCCTTCAGCCGCGATGTGCGCATGATGAAACAAATCATCCATTCCCAAAATAACTTCAAACAGCGCATTGCGAAAAGCCGGATCGCCGGCCTTCGGCGTTTCTATGAGTCCGCCGGCCTCCGCAAACTTCGCCCTGATGGACGCGGGCAGCCTCGCCATCAATCCATACTTTTCCACTACGCGCCGGGCATCGGCCACCTTCGTTGGGTCCGCCAGCGTCGGTCCAGAAGCCAGCGCCGATTCCCGCCCCGGCGGAACATCCGTCACGCCCAGCGTGATCTTCATCGATGCGGGAGCGGCTGCCGCCAGCCGCCCGCCTTTCACAGCGGAAAGATGCTTCCTCACCGTGTTGATCTCCTCTATCGGCGCGCCGCATCCGACCAAGGTCCGATACAGGTCCTGAAAGTCCGCCAATGAAATAGTGCCATCGAGAGGGAACTCCACCAGCGCCGACCCTCCGCCCGACAGCAGAAAAAACACTAGAGTCTCCGCGTCGCATCCACTTAGCATTTTTAGAATTGCCCGCGCCGCTGCAAAACTCTGCTCGTCCGGCGTCGGATGCCCCGCAACAAATACTTTAAATCCAGAAAGTGCGCGCGGCGGCGCGATAGGTCCCACCAAGATCCCGCTTACGCCAAACTCCGGCGCGCAAATCTCACTCAACCCTTCCGCCATCGCAAACGACGCTTTCCCCATGGCCACGACACTAATTCGTCTGTACCGCGCCAGATCAATTTCCACTCCGGCGCAGCGAATCCGCGATCCGGTTCGCGCGAGCTTCCGCCGCAGCGTCTCTCCGATATCAATCCCTGTAATGGTTTGCTGGAAAATTCTGCGTGCGGCAGACTTCAGGTCAAGCGCGGGCATCATTGCGGATCCTGCTCATGCCTTCTCGATCGCTGCGGCGCCCGCCCGCGCGACATCCACATCTTCATCCTCGCTCCCGTTGCTCACGCCGATCGCCCCTACGCATTCGCCATCCACAATCAGCGGCAATCCACCGCGTAGCGGTGTTTGCTTCGCCCCGCTCCCCACCGCCAGTGCCATGGACAGCATTACATTTGCCTCGCCTCCAACCACCGCCGGGCCCGATGGTTTCCTCCGAATCGCCGCCGAATGCGCCTTGAGAATCGCAATATCCACGGAGGAAGGCTTCGCTCCATCCATCCGTGAAAACGCCAGCAGGAATCCGCCGTCATCCACGACGGCAATATCCATCGGCACGCCAATCTCGATCGCGCGCTTCTCGGCGGCGGAAAGCACGGCCTTTGCCCCCTCCAACATCAGCTTCGGATGATTCCTGGTTACCAGTGCCATACTCTTTTCTCCGGCGCCAGGCCGAACCAACCTCCGGATTCAGCGCATTCGGTGGACGCCTTCCCTCCAGCGCCGCCAACACGTTTTCCACCGCCATTACCGCCATTTTTGTTCGCGTCTCCACGGACGCCGACGCGATGTGCGGCGCCAAAATCACATTCGCGCGCTTCACCAATCCCGGATGCACCTGCGGCTCTTTTTCGTAAACGTCCAGAGCTGCCCCGGCAATTTTCCCCGCCTCCAGCGCAGCTACCAGGGCCGCCTCATCCACCACTGGGCCGCGTGAAGTATTTATCAGATAAGCCGTAGGTTTCATCTGGCCCAAATGTTTTGTGGAAACCAGCGCGCGGGTCTCCGGAAGAAGCGGCACGTGCAGTGAAATGAAATCCGCCTCGGTGAACACGCGGTCCACACTCGCATACTCCGCGTGAAGCTCTCGCTCCGCATCGGCAGGGGCTCGCATCGCATCACTATATAGGACGCGCATGCCAA
>DATNHU010000212.1:0-8472 GCA_035604795.1 Candidatus Limnocylindrales bacterium | reverse complement strand
CAAGCCTGGCTGGGCGGTAGTGGTGGAAAAAACGCCCAACGCGCAGGGCACGCGTTTCGTGTGCCCGTTCTGTCCGCGTTCGCATCGCGTTCCGGGGCCTGTACGCGGGTTCCGTAAAATGCGCCGCTTAGTCTGGATCAAGCTGCGCCGGGTGGAAGAGTAGTTCTTATCGTATTGAATTTGTCGCATCGGAATTGAGTAAGAGGGGAATCGGAGAGACATGGCACGCTCGGTAAAGAAGGGACCGTTCATCGATGGCCACCTGCGCGTAAAGGTGGAAGCGTTGAATGCCCGCAACGAAAAGAAAGTCGTCCGGACCTGGTCGCGCCGCTCCACCATTCTTCCGGAAATGGTGGGTCACACGATCGCCGTTCACAATGGCAGGAAATTTATCCCTGTCTACGTGACCGAGCAGATGGTGGGACACAAACTCGGCGAATTTGCGCCCACGCGCACCTTCAAGGGTCACGCCGTCAAAGCAGCGCTGGAAAGGGCTGCTGCCGCGGCTGGAGTTCCCGCGGCGGCCCCGGCGGGCGCTGCGGGCGGAACTGGAGCGGCTCCGGCTGGAACGCCGGCCGCGCCAAAGGCATAAACGATGGCGCCAGAAATCACAGCAGCACCGGCAATTGAAGCCCACGCGATGGCCAAGCATGTCCGGGTCTCGCCACAAAAGGCGCGGCTGGTGCTGGACATGATTCGCGGGCAGCGCGCGGAGACTGCTCTGGGGATTTTGCGGTTTACTCCCAAGCGGGTGGCCAAGGACATTGAAAAAGTTCTTCGCAGCGCCATCGCCAATGCCGAGCGCAAGGCCGATGACGCCGGCGAATCACTTGATGTGGATCATCTCTTTGTGGCGCGCTGTTTTGCCAATGAAGGTTCGCGTTGGAAGCGTCTGCGTCCCGCGCCAATGGGACGCGCCTTCCGCTACCAGAAGCGCACCGCGCACATCGTGGTGGGAGTTGCCGAACACTCCATGGGCGTGGAGCAACGCGCCGCCGCAGCTGCTGCTGAAGCGGCGTCCAACAAGGGAGTCAAGGGCGCGGTCAAGAAGGCGCGTGCGGCCATCACGGGACAGCCAAATCGCGGGTCAAAGAAACAGCCGGCAAAGACTCAGTCCAAGCCGGACTCGAAGAAGACGAAGTAGGAGGCACTGGTGGGGCAGAAGACACACCCGTACGGATTTCGCCTGGGTTACAACAAGATGTGGAAGTCGCGCTGGTACGCCGACAAGGAGTACGCGAACCTGGTACACGAAGACGTCGCTTTGCGCAAAGAGTTGAAGGAGAAACTCAAAGCAGCGGGGATTGCGTCCATCGATATTGAGCGCGCCGCCAACAAGCTGGTCATCCGCATCTATACCGCAAGGCCCGGAATTATCATCGGCCGCAAGGGCGCGGAGATTGACAAACTCAAAGGTGAAATTCAGAAGCGCACCAAGCGTGAAGTTCACGTGGACATCCAGGAAGTTCACCGCCCGGAGCTCGATGCGCAACTGGTTGCCGAGAATATCGCCCTGCAACTCGAAAAGCGCGTGGCCTTCCGACGCGCCATGCGCAAGGCGGTTGATTCGGCACTGCGTTTCGGCTGCAAAGGAATCAAAGTTCACGTGGGTGGACGTTTGAACGGCGCGGAAATCGCCCGCAAGGAATGGTATCTGCAGGGACGTCTGCCGCTTCAGACCTTGCGCGCCGACATCGACTACGGCACCGCCGAGGCTCAAACCACCTATGGACTTATCGGAGTGAAATGCTGGGTTTATGGCGGCGAGCGGATACCGGACAAGGGGCAGGCCAAGGAAAAAGTAGCGTAAAGCCTCTTTTGTAAAGGGTTTCCCCAACGGAGCACAGATTTTTATGTTGATGCCGAAAAAAGTGAAGTATCGCAAGCAGCAGCGCGGACGCCGTGCGGGCAAAGCCTGGCGCGGTGGGAGCCTGGCCTTCGGTGAATTTGGCCTCAAGGCCTTGGAGCCGGCCTGGATTACCGACCGCCAGATTGAAGCCTCGCGCGTGGCCATCACTCGCTTTATCAAGCGGGGCGGCAAGCTCTGGATCAGGATTTTTCCGGACAAGCCCTTCACCAAAAAGCCCGCAGAAACGAGAATGGGCAAGGGCAAGGGGTTGCCGGAGCACTGGGTCGCCGTCGTCAAGCCGGGCCGTGTGATGTTTGAAATGGCTGGAGTGGATTTGGCCGCAGCCAAGGAAGCGATGGAATTGGCGGCGCACAAGCTGCCCATTCGCACAAAATTTGTGACCCGGGCAGGTGAACTGTAATGCCGAGGCGTGTCGAAAAACTCCGTGACTTGGGAACGCCCGAATTGGAGATTCAGGAGAAGGAGTTGGGCGAGCAGATTTTCCGCCTCCGCTTTCAGCTCACCACCGGGCAGTCCGAAGCGCTTGCGCGATTGCGTTCCGCGCGCAAGGAACTGTCCAGGGTCAAGACCTTGCTCCGCGAGCGCGAAATCAAGCAGAAGGTTGGCAATGGAAAACGTTAATACGGAAATGAATAAGACGGCTCAACCCGGCCGCGTTCGGGGAGGCCGCCAGGAAAAAACAGGCGTGGTCACCAGCTCGAAGATGGCCAAGACCATCGTGGTCAAGGTGACCCGCATGGTGGAGCACAATAAATATGGGCGTGTGGTGCGCGTCACCAGGAAATTCTATGCGCACGATGAAACCGGCCAGGCCCAGCCCGGCGACACGGTCCGCATTGTTGAGACGCGGCCGATGTCTAAGCTGAAGCGCTGGCGTTTGGCGGAAGTCGTGGCCCACCGCTCGACGGCGGTTTGATCGCCACTGAGAATTAAGGGAGAGAGTCGCAAATGATTCGCATGCGGTCGTGGCTAACGGTGGCCGACAATTCCGGCGCCAAACAGTTAACGATGATTCTGCCTCTGGGCGGCGACACCGGCTTGCGTGCCGGATTGGGCGATGTCATCACCGCGTCGGTAAAGGAAGCCGCGCCCGATAGCGCAGTAAAAGCCGGAAAAGTGGTCCGCGCCGTGGTTGTTCGCACTCGCAAGGAACACCGCCGCCGCGATGGTACCTATATCCGTTTTGACGACAACGCCGCGGTGCTCATCAACGAAACCAATGAGCCGGTCGGCACGCGCGTCTTTGGGCCGGTTGCGCGCGAACTGCGCGAAAAGAATTTCGCCAAGATCGTTTCACTCGCGCCGGAGGTTTGGTAAGTCAAATGAGCAATCGCCAGGAACAAGTCGTCCGCCACAGCGGAACCATCCGCAAGAATGACCAGGTGCGGGTGATGGCCGGCCGCGACAAGGGTAAGACCGGCCGCGTTCTTTCGGTCGACCCTGCCGGAAAGAAAGTAACCGTCGAGCATGCCGGAATGGTCAAGCGCCACACGCGACCGAATCCGCAAAAGAATGTGAAGGGCGGCATCCTCGAACGAGAAGCGCCCATCGCCATTTCCAACGTAATGGTGGTTTGCCCGGCCTGCAACAAACATACCCGCGTGGGCCACAAGATTTTGTCCGACGGCACAAAGGTCCGCATCTGCCGCCGCTGCGACACAACGCTGGAGAAGTAACGGTGACTCGGGCGGGGATGCAAGGAAGATGCAAGAATGAATAGCAGAATGAGAGACAAATATCGGGGAGAGGTGATTCCGGCGCTCATGAAGCGCTTCGGCTATTCCAATCCCATGGCCGTGCCAAAGCTCGCCAAAATCGTAGTCAACATCGGCATGGGCGAGGCCAGCCAGAACGTCAAACTGCTCGACGTGGCGGTCATCGAACTGGGCCAGATTGCGGGACAGAAGGCCGTGGTCACGCGCGCCAAGAAGTCCATCGCGAATTTCAAGATTCGCAAGGGCATGCCCATTGGCTGCTGCGTCACTCTGCGGGGCGACCGCATGTACGAGTTCCTGGATCGCCTGTGCAACATCGTGTTGCCCCGGGTGCGGGACTTCAAGGGTTTGCCGCCGAACTCTTTTGATGGCCGCGGCAACTACACGCTGGGCCTGAAGGATCAGCTGGTGTTCCCGGAAATTGATTACACCCGCGTGGACAAAATAAAGGGGATGAACATTACCTTTGCCACCACGGCACGGACCGATGAGGAGTGCCGCGAGTTGCTTCGCGGAATGGGCGTGCCCCTGCGCACCGCCTGAGGAGACACATGGCTCGAGACTCACAATTCGCGAAAATGCGCAAGAAGTTGAAGTACAAGATTCGCGTGCGCAACCGCTGCCGCATCTGCGGGCGGCCGCGCGGCTACCTGCGCAAATTTCAGATGTGCCGCATCTGCTTCCGTGGTCTCGCCTTGAAAGGCGAAATTCCCGGAGTGCTGAAGGCCAGTTGGTAGGGAAGGGAACACCATAGAGATGATGACCGATCCGATTTCCGATTTATTGACGCGCATCCGAAATGCTGCCCACGCCAAGCTTGCCCGCGTGGACATCCCCGCCTCCAAGCTGAAATCCGAGATCGCGCGCATCTTGAAAGAAGAGGGCTACATCCAGACTTATAAGCTGGTCGAGGAATCCAAGACCCGCAAGACTTTGAGGGTTTTTCTGAAATATACGCCAGACCGGCGCAGCGTCATCACCGATTTGAAGCGCGTCTCGCGTCCCGGCAAGCGTTTCTATGTTGGTTCAGGAGAAATCCGGGCCGTCATTGGCGGCATGGGCACTTCAATCGTCAGCACGCCCAAGGGCGTGATGAGCGGGCGCGCGGCGCGCAAGGCCCACGTCGGCGGCGAGCTGCTTTGCGAGGTTTGGTAATAGGATTTGATTTAGATACGTAGGAATGGGAGTGGATCGAGAATGTCTCGCATAGGACGAAAGCTGATTGACGTACCCGCCCCGGTAAAAGTCCAGATTTCCGGCAGCGGTGTGGAAGTCCAGGGTCCCAAGGGCAAGATGCACGTCAAACTGCCCGCTGGCATCAAGTTTGAGCAGAAAGGCGCAACGCTTCTGGCCTCGCGCGAGAACGACAGCCAGAAAGCGCTGCACGGACTCGCGCGCGCGCTGGTCGCAAACGCCATCACTGGGGTGACGGCTGGATTCAAGAAGGAAATGGACATCGTGGGTGTAGGCTATCGCGCCGAGTTGAAAGGCAAGACAGTTGTTCTTAGCCTGGGTTATTCGCACCCCATCGAATTTCCGGTTCCCGAGGGAATCCAGATCACGGTCGATAAGCAAACGCATATGACCGTTTCCGGGGCCGACCGCGCCCTCGTCGGGCAGGTGGTCGCGAATCTCCGGGGATTGCGTCCGCCCGACCCCTATAAGCAGAAGGGCATTCGCATCACCGGTGAGCGATTGAAGAAGAAGGCCGGCAAGGCTGGAGCGAAGGCCGCCGCTTAGCCAACCGATATTGGTCTTGTCGTGGGGTTGCTTTTTGGTTTGCTTCGGGGCCCGCCTGACTTAGCAAGGGCGGGGCTTTTGCAGTGGATAGCTTTTGGTATTTCTCAAAAGGAGAATGGAGTGGCAAGCGCACCTGTTCGCAGAATTTCACGCAGCGCCCATCGCCAGCGCATTCATCGCCGGGTACGCCAGAGTGTGTCCGGCACTTCCGATCGGCCGCGACTCGCCGTGTATCGTTCGCTCAATCATATTTACGCACAAGTGATTGATGACCGCGCGGGCAAAACGCTGGTCTCGGCCAGCTCGATTGACAAGGAAACGCGCAAGGAGACCAAAGGTGGCGGGAATGTCGCCACTGCGAAGGTCATCGGCAAGATCGTTGCCGAGCGCGCCCTGGCAGCGGGAATTTCAAAAGTTGTTTTTGATCGGGGCGGATATAAGTACCACGGCCGCGTTGAAGCTCTCGCCCAGGCGGCCCGGGAAGCGGGGTTGAAATTCTAAACTAATGTCGAAGCAGATGCTAAAAGACTCTCTCGCCGTCCGCCAGCCGGTAGAGTTCAGCGCCAACAGTTTGAAAGACCAGGTCGTGGCCATCAACCGCGTCACCAAAGTCGTCAAGGGCGGAAAGAATTTGAGTTTTTCCGCGTTGGTTGTTGTCGGGGATCAGCAGGGCCACGCTGGATTCGGCATGGGCAAGGCTCGCGAAGTCCCTATGGCCATCCGCAAGGCCATCGAGCAGGCCAAGAAAAATATGCTGCGGATGAATTTGAAGGGCACCACAATTCCCCATCAGGTGGATGGCTGGTATGGCTCCGGCCACGTCATGTTGAAGCCCGCTCCTGATGGAACGGGAATTATCGCCGGCGGTCCTGTGCGCGCGGTGATGGAAGTCGCCGGAATTCACAACGTGCTCACGAAATCAATTGGCACTTCGAACCCGCATAACGTGGTCAAAGCCACGTTTGATGCGCTTTTGCGGCTGAAGAACGCAGACCAGGTGGCCGAGAGGCGCTCCAAGTCCGTTGAGGACATGCGCAAATGAATTTTGAGTTTGGCGATAACGAATAAATTATGAGCAAGAAAAAAGACGGCACGCTGAAAATTAAATGGGTGGTCAGCTTCATCGGCTGCCCGATCGGAATGCGCGAGTGTATCCGTGGCATGGGATTCCGTAGGCTCCAACAAGTTGTGGAGCATCCCGACACGCCCGCAGTTCGCGGCATGATTCTAAAAGTGCGCCACCTGGTTGAAGTGGTCGAATAAGGCGGGAGAAAGCGGCAATGGGTCACAACCTTTCCAATTTGAAGCCGCCGCGAGGCTCGCGGCACAAGAAAGTCCGGGTGGGCCGCGGAATTGGCTCGAAGCTCGGGCGCACCGCAGGCCGAGGCAGCAAAGGGCAGAAGTCACGCTCCGGCTATTCCCGGCGCCGCGGATTTGAGGGCGGTCAGATGCCCTTGCATCGGCGCATCCCCAAGCGTGGCTTCCACAATCCCACGAGCAAGGAATTCTCCGTCGTCAATATCGAAACGTTGAATGCCTTCACTTCTGGAGACGTGGTCACGCCCGAATCGTTACGCAGCCGCGGCATGGTCCGCCGCGCTTCGGGAGAAATCAAGATTCTCGGCACCGGCGAACTGAAGGTCGGGCTCACCGTCCACGCGCACGCCTTCAGCGCCTCTGCATCAGAAAAAATCGCCGCTGCAGGCGGCAAGGTGGAAACAGTATCTTGAGATCATTTTTCCAGGCTCTAGCTAACATCTTCCGCATTCCGGATCTGCGGAAGCGCGTGCTTTTCACGCTCGCGATGCTGGCCGTGTACCGCATCGGCTCGGTTATCCCCACCCCTGGAATTAACACCGCGGTCGTGGAAGATCTGTTCAACCAGATGGCTGGCTCGGCGCTGGGGATGTTCAACCTGTTCAGCGGCGGTGGTTTCCGGCGCATGACCATATTCGCTTTGGGCATCATGCCCTACATCACTGCCTCCATCATTTTGCAGTTGTTGACGGTAGTGTGGCCCTACCTTGAGAAACTCCAAAAAGAGGGCGAGCTCGGCCGGAAGAAAATCACCCAGTACACGCGCTACCTCACCATTCTGCTCGCTTTGATTCAGTCGTTTACAATCGCCATCAGCTTGCAGGGCCAGACATTTTCCAGCCAAGCCATGGTTTACAACCCAGGCCTCGGTTTCACTCTCATGACCATTCTCACCCTGACCACAGGGACGGCTTTCATCATGTGGCTGGGCGAACAGATTACTGACCGTGGAGTCGGCAACGGCATGTCGCTGATCATTTTTGTGGGCATTGTGGTTGGATTGCCCAACGGGGTTGGTGATTTGTTGGACAAGGTAAGGAATAGCGCCTGGGGGCCGTTCACGCCCTTGGCCGTCCTGCTGCTCGTCGCTCTCATGCTTGCCGTGATTGGGTTTATCGTTCTGGTGGAAGGCGGCCAGCGCCGTATTCCTGTCCAATACGCCAAACGCGTGGTCGGCCGAAAAGTCATGGGCGGTCAGATGACCTATTTGCCGCTGCGCGTGAACTCCGGTGGAGTTATCCCGCCCATTTTTGCCAGCTCCTTGCTCACCTTTCCGGCCACTTTGAACCTGTTTCTCACCAGCAAGTATCACATCAAGTCTTTCGACACGTTCGCCAAAGCTTTGGGCTGGGGTGAGCCTCTTTACATTTTTGTTTACGTCTTTCTCATCATCATTTTCGCATTCTTTTACGTCGGGATTGTCTTCAATCCCACCGAGCTTGCCGACAATATGCGAAAGTTCGGCGGCTTCATTCCCGGTATCCGTCCAGGACGGAATACCTCCGAGCACATCAGCCGCATCTTGCGCCGTCTCACTTTGGTCGGCGGCGTCTATTTAGCGGTAGTCTGTTTGATTCCGGAGTGGATGCTTTCCGGTGTTCATCTCCAGCACCTGTATGGCCCCTTGGGCGCTTGGTTTGATACGCACTCCCCGCGTTTCTTGCTGGAAGGTCTGGGAATCACTTTTTATTTCGGCGGCACCTCTCTGCTCATTGTTGTTGGCGTGGCCATGGATACTGTTCAGCAGATTGAGGCGCAGCTTGTCATGCGAAACTACGACGGTTTCGTCAAGAAGGGCAAGCTGCGGGGCCGGCGGTATGGATGAGGCTC
>DATNHU010000211.1:0-24158 GCA_035604795.1 Candidatus Limnocylindrales bacterium | reverse complement strand
CGGTCGCTGGGCGCATTCGGGGTGCGCGGCGGCGGAATATTCGACGTGCCATCCGCGTTGAACCGGATATGGACCTCCGGTTTCAGAATGCGCAACTCCCGCAGCGAGACTTTTTTGTGCCAGAAGGAGTCCACTTGAATTCTGACGATCAACAAATCTGCATGAAACAGGGGCGGCGTACCTTCCGGCTCACGGCCGTGAACCGTAAGCCCGGTCAATTCCACCCGAAGCGCCAGCGGCGCGAAATGGAATCGCTTAAGTTCAACAGTCCCGCCCGAGACTTGCTCAATTTGTTTGATAACCGCATTGCGCATGGAGCTGTCAAACCAGCCCAATTCAAGAACGGCGACTCCGGCCCCCGCGAGCAAGATGAGCAGCATCACCAGCGCCACGAGCGCGCGGAAAATCCGCCGCGTCCAACTGCGCTTGGGTTTGGGCTTTTTGCCAGGTTGTTTCTTCTCGGTCATTTCGATCCCGCTGCCGCCTCCGGCACAATCTCAATCTTCAACCGCGACCGGCTCTCCGTGAGCCATTGCGCCGCCCGCGCGGAAATATCCTGTTGCACCAGCAATTCGTGGATCTGCTCCCGCACCGAATCGATCGGAGGAACTTTCTGCCCCCGAGCGGTCAGTTCCTTGGTGAACTCCGCATCGTAATATTTTTGCTCCGCTTCGCTATCTACCTGCGCCGCCGGTCGGAACTTGTAGTCGAAGTACCGGTTGAAAAATAATTCCTGCCCCAGCAGGCGCCGCACTGCCGTGGAAGTGAGCCCCACCTCACCCGTCCGTTTTTGATAGGGTTGCGTTCCCCCCAAAGACTTTTCCAATTGCTGAACGGCCGAACTCACGTCCGCGTCCGAGGGCGGCGTGAAATGCGCCGCCTGCGCCTCGCGTTCTACAATCCACTGGTCAATGAGCTCATCCAGCCGCTTCGATTCCGTTTCCGCCTCGCCTCCAAGCAATTTCTGAAATTGCCCCAGCTCCCGTAAATCGCTCATCAACAACACATCGCCTTCCACCCGCGCTACGATGCGGTCCACCACTTGCTGCCCCGCCGCCGGGCGGCACATCATCAGAGCCAAGATGCCTGCCGCAATCGTCAGCGCAACAAACGCTCCCAACCGACCTTTCGCCCGGCTATCCATTAGAAAATATCCCCTAAGTTGAAAAAGAATTGGAAGTGCGGCAATTGTGCCAGCTGCGTCCCATTGGCCCCGCACCCCAGCGTCCCAATCACGCAAGAAGTAAAGTATTGCGGGGGATTCAACTGATACGCCAGGTCCACGCGCACCGGCCCGATGGGCGTGTTGTAACGGAGCCCGAATCCAATAGTGTGCGAGAAATACGACAGGTCGCCCGCGGTCTGCGAAACCGGACTGGGCCTAACCCGAAACGTGATCAGGCCCACCCGGCTGAACACATTCCCCGCGTCATAGAACAGCGCGCCTCCCAATTTCGAACCCACCTTTGGGAGCCTCATCGGAAACCGCAGCTCCTGATTGAAAACCAGCATTGCCTGTCCGCCCACGGGAAATCCGGTAAGCGGGTCGCGGGGCCCGGCTTCGTTCAGGCCAAAACCGCGCAAAGAGGTGCCGCCCCCGGCGAAGAATCTTTCCGGCAGTGGAATTTCGTCTGAAACTGTTCCCGGCAGCGTCTGTTGGATTCCGAACCGCGTCGAACGCGCCAAGACCATCCCACGCCAAAGCGGATAGAAAGAGGAATTCTGTGCGAAAACTCGGACGAATCCAGCCGAAGACCCGATCGATTTTCCCGCCAGCGAAAAATCCACGCTGTTAAACGTTCCCCGCGTCGCGTCGGTGGGATTGTCGCGATGTTCCCTTAGCCACGACACTCCGACTTCTGAAACTTGTGTCGGCTGGCTGAACAGCGGGATTTCCTCGGGCGAGATTTCCAGCGTGCCCTTGTCGATCAGCACCTTTCGATAGGTGTAGCTGTACACCATGGTCGTGGTGCGGCTGACGCGCTCGGAAATCTGCACGCTGCCTTCGTATCTTGTCGATGTGAATGTCGTGACGTCGCGCGACCGGTCTCCGAATATCGTCGCTTGAAAGCTCAGACTCGGCTTGCCAAAAATGTCCGGCACGTTGTAGCTCACCAGTCCGCGCCCTTGCAGCAGGCTGGCGCGCACTTTGAACGAAAGCGTGTCGGCTCTCCCCGTCAAATTTGCCTTGCTCAACTCTAAAATCACTCGCGGGCTGGCTTCCAGCGCTCCCGTATCTCCCGCGGGCGTGCCCGCGCCGCCCAATCGCTGAATTTCGATTCCACCGCCGTAGGAAAACGTGTATCGCTTGGCTTCCTCCACGATCACGTCCAGCGCCTTCTCCGGGTCCGTCCCATCGGGATTTTGCGGTTCAAGCGTCACTCGGCTGAATATTCCCAGGTTGTATAAGCGCCGCTGAGTGTCGAGCACTTCGCCCACTCGCAGCGGCTCGCCGGGCTTCACTTGAATTTCCCGCGCAATCACACCGCGGCGTGTGTGTTCGTATCCGCCAATCAGCACTTCCGAAACGCGGATCTGCTCGCCCTCCTCAATCCGATAAATCAGCGCCACGCGCGGATTGCGCGCTCCCGCTGGATCTGCGCCGCCCTCGGCGCCGGGAATTTTTTCCAGGGTCGAAGTGAACTGCGCATCCGGAAACCCCTCGTTGTAGTAGAACGCCAGAATGTTGTCGCGGTCGATGGCTACGTTGAAATCCGAGTAAGGTTCGCCCGCCGACGACCCGATCACGTTCAGAAGTTCTTTCAGCCCCAGCGCTTTGTTGCCTTCCACCGTCAGCTTTTCCACCAGCGTCTGCGCGCCTTCCCTCACGTGGATGTGCACAAACAAATCGTTTTCTTTTCCCCCGTGGGCGTGCTCAATCTCACTCGTCATGTTGACGTCCAGAAATCCATTCGCGGCATAGAGTCCCTGCAGCCCGGCAACGTCGTCCTCCAGCAACCTCTGGCTGAACTTCCCGGGGGAATCGAACGCCGCGGGTTTGATGTTCATTCGGCCGCGCAAAACACCGCTGTCGAAATAGTGTTCGCCCTCGAAGTCCAATCCCACCAGCCGCTGCTTCGGCCCATGGTTCACGTTATAGGTGATCACTTGTTCCGTCGCGCCGGAATCCTTCTTCCCCACGGGTTGCGATTCCCCAGCTTTGTAATCCACTTCCGCCTCAAAATATCCCTGCCTCTCAAAGTAGTCCCGCAGTGAGCGCTGCCCTTCCAGTAACAGGTCCTGGTCCACCGCTCCTTCTTCATAGACGGGAACCAGCTTCCTCAATTCCTTGTCCGGGATTTTTGCTCCGGTAACTTCCACCTTCACCCGCGATCCCGCCACCACATCCAAGTCCAGCGGCAGCAGATTGGTTTGCGGGTCATACACCCCGCGCCGCACAGTCGCCCGCGCCCCCAGGAAATCTTTCTTGGTCAAGAATGTGCGCAGCAGATCCCCCGCGCGCTGCAGCTTTTTCGCATTGATCTGCGTTCCGCGCTTTAGCTTCGCCCGCGACAGCAACTCCTGGTTCGCAAATGAAGTCGGGTTCTTCAGTGTGATGGTCCCCAGGCGGGCGCGCGGCCCGGAAGTCACACGCACGGTAATGTTCATGCGCTTGGTTTCAAGATCGGCCGTCCGCTGCACCTGGATTTGCGCCTGGTACAACCCGTCCTGTTCCAGCGCATCCTTCAACCGCGCCAACGCGTCGGTCAGCTCGCTCTCCAGGAATGGCGTTCCCACTCCCAGCCTCATCGCTGCCATCGCCGAAGATTCATTCGGCGGCTCAACCAATCCCTCGACTCGCACCACTCCAATGAACAGGTTCCGCCGCACCACAAAATCCACGCGCAGCCCGCCCTGCACCTCCGTGACCTCGGTCTTCAAATCAGCGTAATCCCCATAGGCAAATAGCTTCTTTAAGCTGGTCCGCTCGGCGTCGGAGTCGTATGGTTTCCCCGCGCTGAGCGGCAGGTCCGCCGGATTTTCCTTAATGAGTTCGCCCGTGTCGCTCAAAATGCGCACTTCGACAACATTCTTGCCTTCCAGATCAGGGGTTTGCTGCACGGATTCAGACGAGGAAGCGGCCGCAGTAGCCTGCGCACTCACGGTTCCGCTCGTCACAAAGAAAATGGCGGCGAGGAAGGCCGGCGCGGCTTTCGTGAACGGGCTCCAATATTTCATCGCGGATAGGAGACGAAAGATTAGCACAGCCGTTTGTTGCATTCTCCTCATCGGCATACCGCCGCAAATCTTATCGCCAAATTGTGGGCTGGAATTCCCCAAATTGTATTACTGGCGGCACAGGTGCGCAGTGTCAATCCCCTTCGGCCAATTGTGCTTTCCGCGCTATCATTGGAGTGGCTTCGGCTCACACGGCATACCCGTGTTTCCGGTCTCCATTGTTTTTGGACCGTGCAAGTCAGGATCTCGGTGGACTCTAACCTGCAAAATCGATACTCGCGCCAAGTCCTTTTCGCCGGTATTGGCGAAAATGGACAACAACGGCTCTTGTCCTCTCGCGTAGTCCTGGTCGGTTGCGGCGCGCTGGGCACGGCAGCCGCCAATTTGCTCGTTCGCGCCGGCGTCGGCCACTTGCGCATCATTGACCGCGATTTCGTCGAGCCTTCCAACCTTCAGCGACAAACTCTGTTCGATGAATCCGACGCTCGCGAATCGCTTCCCAAGGCCGTCGCCGCTGAACGCCGCCTTCGCGCCATCAACAGTGAGGTAGCCGTCGAAGGCATAGTAGCTGACCTAACCCCCCAAAATGCCCTGGACCTTCTTTCCGGCCACCGAATGATACTCGACGGCACCGACAACTTCGAGACTCGCTTCCTGCTCAACGATGCCGCTGTTAAGTTGGGTCTCCCCTGGATTTATGCCGCCGTGGTTGGATCCTACGGCGTGACTATGACCATCCGCCCAGGCTTGACCGCCTGCCTCGCGTGTCTTCTTGATCCCCCCTCCAGTGCCGGCTCGCCCAACTCCAACCGGGATCCACTTGAAGCCCACACATCGCGCGAACCGCATGCGGAAGAAACCTGCGACACCATTGGTGTCCTGGCCCCTGCCGCAGGCGTAATCGCCTCCCTGGCATCCGCCTCAGCAATTAAGATTCTAGTTGGCGCCCCGGAAGATGCCACGCCACCAGCCGCCACTCGGTTGATTTCTTTGGATGTGTGGTCCGGGGATTACCGGGCCATTCGCGTGGAGCGAAATCCCCATTGTGCCGTCTGCGTCCGCCGGGAATTCCGCCATCTGGATGGCCAGGCCCAGCCCCATGTAACCCTGTGCGGCCGTGATTCCGTCCAAATCCACGAACGCGGCCGTAATCTGGACCTTCCCACTCTGTCCCGGCGCCTGTCCCCCCTCGCCGCCGACATCCGCCACAACGATTATCTCTTGCGCTTTCGCGTGGCGCCCCATGAAATCACCGTTTTCGCCGATGGCCGCGCCATAATCAAAGGCACGCGCGATCCCGCTGTGGCGCGGTCGCTCTACTCACGCTATCTCGGTTCATGATTGAGGGTTCTGGCGCGGCAGCAATTCAACTCACTTAAATCAGGGCTGTGGGCTGAAGGGGATAATCCTGCTGCCCGGCTCCCCGCTACCGCACGACGGTTCTGTGCGGCACCGCGCGCAAAGCTGCCCGGTCCAGGCTTTCCCGGAGGTTCATCAAGGTGAGGAAAGTGCTCAGAACGCGGGACTTCAGCTCGTCGGCAAGATGTAGCCCGCTGGTGGAGACCCGCGCCAGCATCTCGCCTTGGTCGGCGATGTAGGCAACAATTTCTCCATTTCGCTGGGCTGTGGCGCTCCCCGACACGGTTTCCCGGCGAAGTTCGCTACAGACTTGTTCTAAATGCAGGGTGAAATGCAACAGGCAGTATCCCTCCTTGGCTACCTCTGGCGGGATTGGTGTCTTGCACCCTGGCGTGCGGCAGGTTTGAGCCATTCGTAGGCCTTACCCCAAGACTTCAATTCTTTCACCGCCACACCTCGAAATCCAGCCCTGTTCCGCCACTATTCCCAAAGCGTAACCCTCACTTTTCGCGCCCCGGCGGGTGGTAAGTGCCCGCTCACTTTCCTCCCCCCGAAATGTACACGTGGTCTGGTGCAATCAATTGGATTGAGTGTGACTCTGGGACCACCTTCAAGTGCGAAAAGCCCGGCTTCGGTCTTGGCTCCGCATAGAAAGTCAGGAGATATTGCTGGCCCAGCAGTGTGTGAATCTCATCCAGAAAAGGCTGAAACGAAACCGGCGTCTCCAGGCCCTGAAAGAACGCATCCCCGCCGGTCTCGGCGGCAAGCCGGCCCAGGCACCCCTGGCCGTTCATGACCAGGAAGGCGTTGTGCGACTCTGGCCCCGGCGTGCTGGCATAAATCGTATAGACCACAATTCCCGAGCGCTCCGCCTCGTCAATCAAGCTCTGCAGCTCCATGTTCCGGTTGGGGTCGGTATCGGAGACGCCGTTGTCCAGATCTATCCCGCTGCTGATCAGCAGAATCTCCCGGCGACTCGGTGTAGCCGGCCATTTCTTGATGAGGTCGCGGACGGCGTCAAAGGTCCCATTCGTCGATCCCGAAAGAGCCGCCGGAATTCGGAACGCCTTCGCGGCTTGCTCGTGGTTTGCAGTGAAATCCTGCTCAAAATGTGTTGCCCCATAATTGGCATAAGCGACCCCGACGCGCGTATCGACGGGCAGCGAACGGACAAAACTTTGCATTTCACTCCACCGGTCCGCCGCACGCGGAGTAATGGAATCATCCACAACGATGGCAAGATCCAGTCCCGCGCGTCCGCCCTCCGATGGCACCCAGGAGACGATCGGGCGAACCTTGTTGTCCACCCGGACCACTACTTCATTCGCCGGAATCGGCGGCGGCGCTGACTTGTCTTTGCCCATGGCCGTAACCGTAACCGTCACCGCAGGACCTTGCTGCGCCGGAATCGCAGCCGAACTCATTGCCAGAACCGTTCCGGCCATCATGAACTTGAGAAATCTCCGCATGGGATCCTCCCTTTACCTATTTAATTGGATGGTTCAAAACGCAATTAGGTATGCCTGACCCAGGGATTGGGCGGAGGGGTGTCTTCTGACTCGGAACGTATTTGTTTACTTCTTTGAAGTTTCCGCGGGCAGGTCCTTGTGCTTTGACCAGTCTTCCCACGATCCGTCGTAAAGCCTCACGTCATATCCCAATGTGCGGGCCGCAAAATAAACCGCGCTGGCCTGCTGCCCGATGTGGCAGTAGGCAATAATCCGGTCACCGGGTTTCATCCCCGCGTCGTGGAACATGGCCGTAAGCTCCTCCGGTGATTTCAGTTTTCCATCATTGTCGCTCAGAGTTGTGTACGGGATGTTCCCCGCGCCGGGGATGTGACCGCGCCGCTGCCCTCCGCCCGGCGAAGTTTTTCCCGTGTAATATTCAGCGGCCCGCGCGTCAATGATCGCCACTCCGGCGTGATGCACGTTGGCCTTCACGTCGTCAATCTCCGTGATCACGTCACTCATGGGGCACGGTGTAATTGTTCCCGGCTGCGGCGCGGGAGGCTCTTGCGTCGCCACTGGACGCCCTTCCTTGCTCCACAGAAGGAATCCTCCATCGAGCACCGAAGTGTTCCGGCCCAGTCCCATGGCATCAAGCGTCAAATAAACGCGCGCGGTCGGTGAGAACCAATCCTTCGCTTGGTAAAGAATGATGCGCGAATCGTTCGAGATTCCCAGTTTTCCAAACACGCGCGCCAGCACATCCATCGGCGGCAGTTCCAGCGTAAGCCCCGTCGGGCCGGTCATTAAATGCGAATCCATGTACTCCGCGAACAACGATCCGGGAATATGCCCTTTGTCATAATCATCTTTTTCACCCACCGCAAGGATGACCACATTCGGATCTTTCATGTGCTCGGCCAGCCACGCCGTGGACACCAGCATGGTGCTGCGATCCCCGTGCCCGCCGCACGGTGGCGGAGTTGCTCCCGCTTCCGCCGCCAGTAAGGGGGCGACGCACAGCAACACAGCTGCCAAAATAAGCCGAATATTCTTCATGGAATTGTCCCTCTCCATTCATTCCGACCGCAGTGCGGTCAGCGGATCAACTGATGTAGCTCTCCGCGCCGGCCCGTAGCACGACAGCGCGGCAACAGTAACCAGCAGGACGGTAACGCCCACCAGCGTCAGCGGATCACTCGGCTCTATTCCAAACAGCAAACCCTGCATCAATTTCATTCCGCTCAGCGCCAGTCCCACTCCGAATGCCAGGCCTACCACGATCAATGTCAATCCCTGGCGCAACACCAGCCGCAAAACCGAACCTTGCGACGCGCCCAGCGCCATGCGTATTCCAATCTCCTTCGTTCGCTGGCTCACGGAAATTGCCATTACACCCATAATTCCTGCCGCGGTGATGATCAAAGCGAGAAGCGCAAATCCACCCAACAGAGTGCTCGTCAATCGCGGCGGCGCCAGAGATTGATCCATGAGCTGCTCCAGCGTTTTCACTCGTGACACCGGCTGGTTCGGATCAACGGAGTACACCAACTCCGTAAGCTGGCGGATTAGCTTTTTGGGATCCTCGCTGGTGCGAACCAGCAAACTCGCCATTGAAGTCGGATTCGCTGCCTGCGTGCAGTAGATTTCTTCGGCGGCTGACCTATCCAACCCGTATTGCCGCACGTCCCCAACGATCCCGACAATTGGATTCCAGGTTTTGCCGCCGTCAACTGTTATATGGGCGCCGATTGGGTCCTCTTTGCCCCAATAATGCCGCGCCATGGATTCATTGATCAATAAAGGAGCCTGCTTGGGGTCGGAGTCGCTTTCCGTGAGGTATCGGCCTCTTATCAATGGAATGTTCAGAGTTTTGAAATATCCGGGGGTGACCGCTCGAAAATCAAATACCGGCATTGGCTCTCCGGGGGCGCGTTTCCGGCCCTGGATTTCAAATTTACCCGTTATTGGGCCCATCATGCCCTGATTCAATGGAAAGGTCAGCCCGATAGCGGATGACAGGACAAACGGATTTGCATTGACCTTTTCGAGCAGCGCTTTGTGGAACCTTGCTACATCCGCGTTGTTCTTATACCGGTCAAAATCCAGGTCCACCAGCATCGAGATCACATTCTCCGGCCGGAACCCGGGATTCACTTGCGTCAATTTATAGAAGCTTCGCAGTAGAAGTCCGGCCCCGGCCAGAAGCGCGAAAGAAACCGCCACCTGCGCCACAACCAGTGACCCGCGCAGACGTTGCCGCACCTTTCCGCTCGCATCGGACCTCGCGCCTTCCTTGAGTCCCCCGTACGGATTCGCCGTCGAAAACATCGCCGGAATCGATCCAAAAACAATTCCGGTAAGCAGCGAAATTCCCAGGGAAAACACTAGCACGCGCCCGTCCAGCGTGATCTCATGTGCGCGCGGCGTAAACCGCGCTGCAAATGAAATCAGCAGGTCGAGTCCGTTCCACGCCAACAGCACCCCCAACGCTCCGCCCGCCAGGGATAGGATCGTGCTCTCCGTCACCATCTGCCTCAGCAACCGGCTGCGGCTCGCTCCCACCGCCGCTCGTATGGACATCTCCCGCTCGCGCCGCAATTGCCGCGACAAGCTCAGGTTGGCCACATTCGCACAGACCAGCAGCAACACCAGTCCAGCCGTGGTCAGCAAGATCAGGAAAGTCGGCCGCGCCTGTTTCGTCAGATCGCTTTGCAGCATCGACCCGCGAATGTTGAAGTCCATATCGTTGGGATAGTCGTCCTCAAAGGCCTTCTGCATCCGAAGCTGCATTCCCGAAATTTCCTGCTGGGCCTGCGCCAACGTAGCTCCCGCCCGCAACCGCCCGAACGCTGCCACCATCCGCGCTGTCCGATCCTTGATGGTTTCAGGATTGGATCGGAACGGGCACGTCGACACCGGCATATACACATCGGCTGGAGTCGGATATTGCGGTATCTGTGGCATCACGCCAATCAGCGTGTGCACTTTGCCATTCATGTGGAATTGCTTCCCGATAATCTTGGTGTCGTTTCCGTAGTGCTCTTTCCAGTATTCGTAGCTGAACACCAGCACCGGCGGAGCGCCCGGCGCGTCATCCGCGGCCACGAACGTGCGCCCCAGCAGGGGCTTCACTCCCAGCACCTCAAAGAAATTTGCCGAGACCACGCGCGTCACCACCCTCTGCGGCTCGCCTTCTCCAATCAGGTTGAACGCCATGGTGTGGTACTCCACCACCTGGTCAAGCGTCCGGCTCTGCCGGTAATCCTCAATCTCGTGCGCCGAAAATCCCAGATTGTCGTACCCCGCTTTGGGCGCCGACTGCGTCAGCGTGACCAGGCGGCTTCCATTCGCATACGGCAGCGGCCGCAGCAGCGCTCCATTCACCACACTGAAGATCGCCGTGTTCGCTCCAATGCCCAGCGCCAGGATGCTGATCACCAGCACCGTGAATCCCATGTTCTTGCGCATCATCCGCAGCGCGTATCCGCCATCCTGACGGAACATTTCCAGGTGCTCGCGCGGCGCAGTGGTAAAAATCCCGGTGATCGTCTCCCCCCACAGTCGCAGCAGCCCCCCCTTATTTCTCTGCGATTCGCGCCGCTGCGCCTGGAAAACCTGCTCCATCTCCCGGCCGTAATCCCCGCGGAATTCCGATGGAAAGAACCGCAGCAGGAATCGAAATGCACGATCAGCGAACGTGTTCCTTTGTGGCGGCATCACACCCCTCCGTTAAATCGGCTTCACTTTCACCATCAACTTCTTCGATCGCGCCAGTTCCACCATGTCTTCCAACCGCTCGGCTTCCGCGCGCGCCACCCTGCGCCCAAATTCCGTCAGGTGGTAGTAGCGCCGCCGCTCGTCGTCCAGCTCGGGAGCCGGCCGCTCATCCTTCTCCACCACCAGCCCTTCGCTTTCCAGCCGCCGCAGGATTCCGTACAGCGTTCCCGCGCTCAGCGACACCGCGCCGTCGGTCAGCCGCGTCACTTCCTTCATGATCGCGTAGCCGTGCTTATCGCCATCGGCCAGCGCCAGTAACACGTGAAACATCGCCGGAGTCATCGGCAACAGCGGTTCCACGCTTCGTTTCTCCATCACCGTCATATTTGCCTACCTCCGTTCGCCGACGTGCATGCGCCACTCACTGCATCGCATCACACTATATCCCGTAACGGCATACTATGCCGCAGCGCGATATAGTGTCAAGTGAAAAATTGACCTATCTTGATTGGGGTATTCGGAGCGTACTTTTACTGGAGATTAATAAGTTGCGGACGCGGCCCAGACTCTCATCGTCATTCTCATCCGTCTAAAATTTCGTCCCAATATGCAATAGATTGCAGGTGCAGGCGAACCACACCAGCGCCACACACCCCAGCGCGGTCACCATGTCGCCCAGCTTCGCCAGCATCCACCTGTTCTGCGACCGCCACGATCGCAGCGCGCCCACCACTACAATCACCATCGCGAGCACGCCCACCCATCCCGCGATTTGCAGCGTGCTCAGGAAGAAATCCAGACTCTTGTCGGTATGGTCCGGGCCCAGCCGGTCCAAATACTGATACCACCCCAGCGCCACCGCCAGGTCATACATGCAGATCAGCCGTATCAGCATCCGCCAGCGCTTGTCCCCGCTCGTCAACAGCATCCTCAGGCCGTAATGCCATCGCACCAGCGCCGCCGCGGGCCAGCACAGAATGGTCAGCCCCAGAGCGGCCAGCGCGAACCACATCAGAAACCCCACGAATGCGGTCGTATGGATGAAGGAAACTTGTTGGAAGCCCGACGCCGCGCCGGAAGTAAAAATGTCCCACTGCCCGTCGGGATTTCTTTTGAACCCCAGCCTGGCCTCGCCATCGGTGGCGCGAAAAATCATGGGTCCGATTTCGCGGTAGTGCCGGGGCGAGCCGTTGAGCCCTTTAATCTGGCTGGCCACGATGGTCCCATCCGGCTGGGCCACAAATTGCACTTCATTCATCAGCGCGTTCATCTTCAGCCAGTTCGTTTCGCCGCGCCGGCTGGTGATGTAATTTCCTTCCACGGTTTTCGAGTCGTCCTGCGCGGTGGCCGCCGCCGCGGGCAGCGCGGGAGTCTCCGGAAAATAGCGGTCAATAAATTTCTTGAAGACCACGCCGCGGATATCCACGTCGCCGCGCCCCGCGCTGTTCAGAGAAATAAACAACCCGGTATTGGAATCCAGGATCAGGTGCAGGTGGCTGTGAAAATATCGGGTATCGCCGCCGTGGCCGATAATGGTGTGCCCGTTTTGATTCTCCTGAAAAAATGCCAGCGCCATGCCGTTCAATTCCGGCACCGGCCCATACGCGCGCGAGTGCATCAGTTTGGCCGTCTCCGGCTTCAGGATTTGCGCGTTGCCGTAGCGGCCGTCCTGCAGGTGGGCGATCATGAAGCGCGAAATCGCCTCCGCCGAAACCGACATGCTTCCCGCCGGGGGCGCATTCACAAACTCAAAGTCCTGGGCCGGGCCGGAACCCAGTTGGTATCCGCTGGACATCAGCGGCGCCAGATCCGCCGGCAGCGGCTGCGCGAAGGTTGCGTGCGCCATCCCCAGCGGCTTGTAAATGTGATTCGCGATGTAGTCCTCGAATTTTTCTCCCGAGACGCGCTGCACGATGTACCCCGCCACGGTCATGGCGTAATTCGAGTATGCAGGCATGGCCCCCGGAGCGAACACCCGCCCCGGAAGATGCTCGGGCAGATCCACTTGCAGAGGCTCCAGGTCGCTGGCCTTGGGCACGAAGAGGTCCTTGCCCCACTCCTCAAATCCCGCGCTGTGGGTCATGATGCGCCGCAGCGTCACCGGCTCCGGATAAGTCGCGGGAATCTGGAAGTCCAGGTAGTCGTTTACGTCGCGGTCCAAATCCAGCTTGCCCTGCTCCACGAGCTGCATCACCGCCGTGCAGGTGAACAACTTGGAGACCGACCCCGGACGGAACAGAGTGTCCTCCACCGACACCGGCTTCTTGCTCTTCACATCCGCGTAGCCGTAGCCGTGCGAAAACAAAACCTTGCCGTCCTTGACGATCAGGATCACCCCGCCGGCGACATCGTTGTGTTCCAGCAGCGCGGGGACCAGCCCGTCCAGAAAAGTTTCCGCGTCCGCCGCGGTCAGCGGGTGGGTCGTCTCGCCGCCGGGATGGGCGCCCGTCGCGGCTGATCCTGTAAGCGGCGCCGGCACACGCGAGAAGGTGATGGCCGCCTGGCTCTGCGCCGCGGGAATCTTCGCTGGGGAGCCGCCCTGCTGCGCCAGCGTTCCATCCCCCGCCGTCAGAGCCATCCCGGCTAGCAGCGCCAGCATCAATCCCGGATACAAAACCGCAGGAGCTTTCAGGTTTCGCATAGTGGGCGGATTCTATGCAAAGGAAGCTGGGAATGGAAGGAATTCCCGTCCTGTTTTCCGCCTTATTCCTTCGGTGTCATCCTGAGCCTGCTTAAGTTCTTGCCCATGTGGCGGCGCGCTTCAGGGCGGCAAGGATAAATTCCCTTTACGGTCTGCAAACATTGCAAACATTGAGGCATTCTCCTAAATTACCCATTTCTTTTTCTATGTGCCGTGGGGCTGCAGCAAAACTTCTGCACAGGGCCACGGAGCCGCAGCAAATCGCGCTCCGATGGCCGCACCCGCAGTGGCGGGTGCAAATTCCCCCAGCGGCCCGCTCGTTCCATACGAGCGGACCCCCCCCTCCCCCATGCTTTCTGCATGAATATCAAAACAAACGGGTTGCAGCCACCCATCGTCCAATGAATATCATTCCAAAGGACTTACGCCATTAATCGAATAGTAACCTAAGTCTCACTGATTCTATGACTTACGTGCTCGCGTGAAATCCCCTCGTAAGAGTATATGCCGAAGCACTTTAAAACCTCGTAGAATGATATTCTTACGAAAGGCGCATAAAACAAGGCGTTTGTGGCCATCCGGCAGAAGATTCAGAACCGTTTCGGGAGAGACTATTCGAAAAGGCCGTCGTAATCTGTCGCCTATTAGTTTTTCTCTTACGAATAGTAATGATTCTGGAATCCTAACACAAGACTTCGAGGCGAGAAGGTCGGTGGGTGAGACTATCGCCCATCATTATGAATTACAATGTTTGTCCAAATCTAGGATACCACTGCGGTAAGGTGGGTGTCCACTCTTGGCGGCACGCCAACGACGGCCACATTGAATCGCCTTCGAACAAAAGCCGGCAACAGGAATCCGCCCCCTCAAAATTTTTTTCATTTGTTTCGATTGACATCGTCCATAACTCTGTAGTAATCTGCCCTGCAAGCTGTGACGAGCGTTTCGAATAGTCCTCTCGAAACTTCTCTCCTCATGTGCTGCAAATCATTCGAATTGCCAATGATTTCAGCGATCTGATGACCTGTGTCAAACCGAAGGAAAATGACCGAAATGGGACTGATTGACGCAGCCGTCTCCACAAATCCCGCCAAATCAGGCGGAATAGTAACTATAGAGATAACACTTAAATCCTTTGGAATCCGCAGTTACGAGAGGGGGGGGGCTTCTTAAGTGCCGCAGGGCTGCGATGTCTTTAAGTCGCCGCAGGGCTGCAGCGGACTTCATGCGAGCGCTGCGGGGCTCCAGCGAATCGGACCCCGGCAGCAAAGACGACGGCGCCCCGTCGGCCCGATCGTTCCATACGAGCGGAAATGCTGAGTGCCGCGGGGCTGCGATGTCTTTAAGTCACTGCAGGGCTGCAGCGGACTTCATGCGAGCGCTGCGGGGCTGCAGCGAATCATCTGTACAGGGCCACAGAGCCGCAGCGAATCGCGCTCCGATGGCCGCACCTGCAGTGGCGGGTGAAATTCCCCCGTCGGCCCGCTCGTTCCATACGAGCGGAAGAGCCGCAAAGAAGTGCAATCGCGGGTTTTGTTTCGGGAAGAATTTGAATTCAGTGTACCGCCGGGCTCCTGCCCGGCGAAGTTGAATCCTGAAAGCGCCGGCGAGGACGCCAGCGGTACATGAAAGACAGAAAGTCCCGGACGACCTGCCCTTCGGCTTCGCTCCCTTCGACTTCGCTCCCTTCGACTTCGCTCAGGGTAAGAAAGTTGCCCCTACGAAGGATGAACCATCGGTGGAGGAGCGCATGGGAAAAATAAAGAAAGGCAGCGGCGGGCCACAAAGTCCGTCCTTAAGATTGGCTGACTTACGGCTCGCACTCAGTGTGGCCCGCCATGAAGCTTGGCGGGCAGGCGGATCTGGGGCCCGACGCTGCTCTCAATGTAAGGATGGAGACAAGCACCACGGCCCAACCCTTGTTGCTCCGCATCATAAGCTAACTGGGTGGCTTCCTGGTGCCGCCGGATTTATTCGATCCCCGAGGCCCGTGGGAAGCACTGCCGCGACGCTTTTCATCCTTGACACGTAATGAATACATTACCCTGCGGCAGGAACATGTGACGGAGGTCACAGCGATGCGTGCCGGCGGTCACGCTTCCGCGGCCAGCTCTTTTTCCAGTCGAGCGACGGTGGTCTTCAGCCAGCCCAGTGTCGCGGCTTGGAGCTTGTCGCGATTGCCTTCGCGTTGGAGGGATTCCACGGTGTCTCCGCGGGCATTGAGGGGAATTTTATGGCAAAGGTCGCCCTCGCTATCGCGGAGTCCGGGCGGGACGAATTCGGCGAGGAAGCAACTGCTGCAGGGCTCCTGCTTTTCTTCCAGACCGAGATTCAGACAAGAAACGGAGTCGCGGAAAGGCCGCAATTCTTCTCGAGGTTCGCGTACCGAAGGGGAGTAGCCGCCCATTTCGATTACTTGGATCTCCAATTTTAGGTGCGCAATCATTTCCCGTTTGTCGAATCCCATGGACCTGCTCCGTTCTGTGTAGCGCTGGGCAAGCCGCTCGCAGCCTATAGCATAAACCTAAAAGTGCGCGGCTGGAGGACAGATAACATGTGAACAGCCAATACCGCGTCACGGCGTACCCGTTGGAATGGGCGTGTGCTAGAATATGCGCTCCAAATATCCAGGATCGAGGCAAACGTATGTCTGGCCATTCCAAGTGGGCCACCATCAAGCACAAAAAAGCGGCGACGGACGCCAAGCGCGGCCGCGTCTTCACCCGGCTGATCCGCGAAATCTCCATGGCCGCGCGCGGCGGCACCGACCCCACCACCAATGCCCGGCTGCGCACCGCCGTGGCCAGCGCCAAGGCTGAAAACATGCCCGGCGACAACATCGAGCGCGCCATTTTGCGCGGCAGCGGACAGATGGAAGGCGCTCAACTGGAAGAGATCACCTTCGAGGGATACGGCCCCGGGGGCGTAGCGCTGCTGGTACAGGTGGTGACCGACGCGCGCAACCGCACCGTCAGCGAAATTCGCCACGCGTTCAGCAAGAACGGCGGCAACATGGCCGAAGCCGGCGCGGTGGGATGGATGTTTGAGCGCAAGGGCGAGGTCATTGTGCCCAAGGAGCAGGCCAGCGAAGACAAAATTATGGGTATTGTGCTGGACGCCGGCGCGGAAGATTTGAAGGATGATGGTTCGTCGTGGGACGTGGTCACGCCGCCGGATGCGTTTGAAGCGGTGCGCGAGGCGATTGTGAAGGCCGGGATGACTCCCGCGTCGGCGGAACTGGGCATGGTGCCGAAGAGCTACATTAAATTGACCGGCAACCAGGCCGGGCAGATGATCCGGCTGGTGGAAGCGCTCGAAGATCAGGATGATGTGCAGCACGTGTACGCGAATTTCGATATTGATGAGAAAGAATTGCAGGCCGTGGCCGGGTAAATTGCCGGGCCGCTGTGCCGCTCGTATCGCTCTCCCCTCAATTCATTAAAAAAGACTGGCCCAGCGCGGGCGCGACGCCGTACACTTGCGCCGATGCCCAATGAAAACGGCAAGCGTTTCGCGATTCGGATTCTGGGAATAGATCCCGCTGCGGCGGGAGCAACGGGATTTGGGATTGTTGAAGCCCACGGCTCGTGCTGCAATGCGGTGCACTTTGGAGTGCTGCCCGCGTCGCGCGCGGCTGCGATGGACGTTCCCGCGCGGTTGCAGCAAATCCACACCCGCATCGCTGAGCTGATTGAGGAGTTCACGCCCGATTGTGTTGCGGTGGAATCCATCTTCGCGGCGCTGAACGTCAAGACCGCTCTGCGGCTGGCGGAAGTTCGCGGCGTGGTGCTGCTGGCCGCGGCGCAACGCGGAATTGCGGTGCACAGCTACTCACCGCGCGAGGTGAAAGCCACCGTCGCCGGTTACGGCAACGCGGGCAAAGCACAAATGCAGCAGATGGTGCGCGCGCTGCTCTCGCTGAAGGAGATTCCGCGACCCGCCGATGCCGCCGACGCGTTGGCCGTGGCCCTGTGCCACGTGCGATTCGCACAGACCGAAGCGCGGTTCGGGGTTCCTGCCAACTTATTGGCCGGGCCGGCCAGATCCGCAGTCGCGTCTTCCCAATCAAGGTCTGCCGGTAACGGGCGCAACCAAGCGGTTTCCGCCCGCATCCTTTCCCTACGGTGATAGCCTTCGTGACGCGCGCGATGAGAATAATCCCGCGGATGGCATTGGTGTTGTGCGCGGCGTGCGCCGTGCTCGTGGCGGTGGGGCCGGCCCTGGCCGGCGACGCCACCCTCACCTACCGCAAGGTGTTCAAGGGCAGCGTGCCGGAGTTCGTGGAAATCAAGGTCAGCGATTCGGGGAAATGCAGCTTCGACATACGGCAACTCGCCGAGCAGCCCATGCCGGAGCCGTTCGATATCAGCCAGATGCTGCGCGACAAAATGTTTTCCCTGGCGGCGGAGCTGGGAAATTTCCGTAGCGTGGATTTAGAGGTGCACCGGAGCATCGCCAATCTGGGGCAGAAAACGTTCCGCTACGAAAAAGACGGCGCGACGTATGAAACCGTTTTCAACTATACGTTGAATAACGCGGGCAGCCAGCTGCAGCAGATTTTCGAGGGGCTGTCGCGGCAGCAGGATCACATGCAGACACTGGAGCGGCGTTTGAAGTATGACCGTCTGGGCGTGAACGACGCGCTGTTGGAGCTGCAGGCGGACCTGGACAATAAAGTGTTGCCCGAGCCGGAGCGATTGTTGCCGGTCCTGGAGCAGATTTCCAACGATTCAAAGATCCTCGATATGGCGCGGCAGAGAGCGCGGGCCATGACGGCAAAGATTCGCGGCGCGAAATAGAGGTGCCGATCCGCTTGGAAAAGCCTACAAAGTAAGTCCTCACTTACAATTAGGGCTTGACGAGAGTTGCCGCGGGGAGCACTATCCAATTAAGGAATTTTCGAGTAACGTTCCTGTCCCCAGGGGGCATCTAAAGCAGCAGGGAAGTAATAGGCACCGTCCCAGCGGGAGGGCCACATGAAACGCCGCCGGTCAATCTTCTCCGCTTTGTTGGCGATGATAGCAGGGCTAAGTGTAGCGTTCGCGGGCGCCCCACCCGCGCGAGCCCAAGATAGTTCCCAGGACAACCAATCGGATTACAGCCACGTGAGGGTCGTGCGGCTGAGTTTTGTCACGGGGGACGTGCAATATCAGACGCCGGATCAGGACTGGCAGACCGCCTCCGTGAATTTGCCGCTTCAGGAAGGATTCCGGCTGGCAACCACCAACGGTCGCGCGGAAGTGGAGTTTGAGAGCGGGCTGATTGTGCGGCTGGCGGAAAACAGCGAAATTGAATTCACCAAGCTGGCGCTGGAAAACGGCGGACGCATTACCCAACTGAATTTGACGGATGGGAGCATCCTGGTCTATGCGAATCTCAAGGGCAGCGATGCGTTCAGCGTGAGCGCGCCGGGGCTGCAATTGGCCGTTGCGCACAGTGCGAAATTGCGCATGGACACGGCACAAGGCGACAGCTGGGTATCTATTTTCAAAGGTGATGTGCAGGCCGGGACAGGCGCGGGAGATACGCGGCTCACCGCCGGGCACACGCTGCACCTGGCCGCTTCCAATGGCGGACAGATCAGCATTGAAGACAACGCCGCTCTGGATGATTTTGACCGATGGGGGATGGATCGGGACCGGATCATCCAGCAGGGCTACACGCAGGTAGCGCAATACTTGCCGACTAACGCACCGGACTACTCGGACTACGACTACGGTTTGTCCGACCTCTCCAGCTACGGGCATTGGACGTATATTTCCGGATATGGATATGGCTGGCAACCGTATGGCGTGCCGCTTCACTGGTTGCCGTTTGATGATGGGTGCTGGAATTTCTTTGGCGGAGGATTTGGCTGGACCTGGATCAGCTTTGAGCCGTGGGGATGGTTGCCATATCACACCGGACACTGGTTTTTCTCACCGGTGGTGGGTTGGGTTTGGGAGCCGGGTCCATTCCGGCGGTGGGCGCCTGCTCCGGTTCACTGGTTGCGAGTGGGGAATCAAGTGGGATGGGTGCCGCGCGGGACGCTTGGTCCCAACGGCGAACCTCCGGTCACCGGAGTTGTGACCGGATTCAGAGATCCGAGAGGGATTATCCGAACTGGCGGCGGATCCGGTCCAGTGGTGCCACGTCAAGGTATCAGAATCGCGCAAGGCACGGCGCCGGAGCCAGTTTTCCGCGCGCGAGTTGGGACGGTGGGAAATCCGGGCGGAGGCGGGCCGGTGAAACCGATTGTCGGAAGGCCGCTTACCCCCGGGCCGGTGTTTGATCCGGTGACGAAGACTTACATCAATGAGAATCGGCCGGTCAAGCGAGCTCCGGTGAGTCCGATTGCCGGCCCAATTCTGCCGGACAAGGATGGTCCGGTGCGGCCCAATCACACGGTAGGATTGACGCCGAGTCCGACGATGCCAACAACGCCCGTGCATGTGGATACAACGCGGCCAGCGCCAACACTGGCGCCGATTGTGAATGCGCCGCGGAATAATCCGCCGCCGACGCCGCCGGCACAGCACTATTCACCGCCACCTGCGCCACCCGCGCAGCATTATTCGCCGCCATCGCCGCCGCCCGCGCCGCACACCGGTGGGGGCTCCTCCAGCGGGGGGCATAGCGGCGGGGGTGCTTCGAGCGGGCATCACTAAAAAGAGATAGCTACGGAGCTTTTTAGCTAAGACGGCCTGACTGTTACTCAACGGCGGGCCGTTTTGATTTGCACACGCTCAGGAAAACTTTCTATGCTGCTCCAACGGAAATTCTCTTTCCGGCTACTCTGCGCGCAGAGTAATTGCGGGATCCACACGGGCGGCGCGCCACGCGGGGACCAAGCAGGCAATGGCGGACACGATCACCATCAGAGCAATCACCCCGAAATAAGTAACTGGATCGAGCGGAGTTATTCCGAATAGCAAAGTGATGAGGGCCTGGCTGGCCAGCGCTGCTCCCATCAGACCCAGGACGGCGCCAATGGCCGTAAGCGTCATTCCCTGGCGGAGTATGAGGGCGAGGATGCGAGTGGGGGTCGCGCCTAGCGCCATGCGCACGCCGATTTCGCGCAGACGCTCGGTGACGCTGCCGGAGAGTACGCCGTAAATGCCGATGGCCGCGAGAGTGAGAGCAACGATCCCGAAGGCCTCAAACATAACAAAAACGAAGTGCCGTTCGGCGGCGGATGCGGCGAGCAATTCGCTCATCGTGGAGACGCGAACGATCGGCTGATCTTTATCCACGGACCAGATGGCCTGTTTGATTGCGGGGGAGAGTAAGGCGACGTCGGCGTGTCCGCGAACCACCAGCGACAGAACAGTGTCACCCCACTCCCATTGTGTCGTATTGATGTAAACAGCGTCGGGCACATCCGCGGCCAGAGACTCCTGCCTCACATCACCGACCACGCCAACAATGGTGTCCCAATCCTTTTGCGGGCCGAGCTTCAAGCGTTGGCCGATGGGATCTCCAGTGGCGAACATGCGCTTCGCGAACGATGCATTGATCACTACCGCTACAGGCGCTCCGGTCGTGTCATGAGCATCGAGAAAGCGGCCGCGGTGGATCGGGATACCCATCAGCTCGAAATACCCCGGAGTAACCCCGTACAGAAATACATCTTGCCCGGAGCCGGGCTTGTCCTTCTCAAATTGCGCGCCGTATTCTTCGCGATCACTAGTCAAGGGCAATATGCTGGTGAATGCCACGGCAGTGACGCCGGGGACGCGACCCACTGCATCCAGAGCGCCGGCGAAGAATCGCAACCGCACGCTATCTTTTATGTATCCGTGACCGGATTCCTGCACCTGCATGGTCAACAGGTTTGAGGTATCAAAACCGGGAGCGACCGAGAACAGGCGCGCGAGGCTACGCAGCAGCAAGCCCGCGCCCACCAGAAGAATCAGCGCCAGGGCGACCTCTGCGACGACGAGAATGCCGCGCGTCCACTGATGTCCACCAGCGGTTCGCCGCGAGCCTTCCTGGAGTCCGGAGTGCAGGCTATTTCGAGAAGCGTGCACGGCTGGAATCAGCCCGGCCAATACTCCAATCAACGCCGTCAAGCCAATAGTGAAGGCAAGCACCCAACCATCGAGCCCGATTGCGCTCGCTCGAGGCAAGCCCGGAGGGGCTAACGCCACTAGGGCTCGGACAGCGATTACCGCGACGGCAATTCCGAGAACTCCACCGAGCGCGGCGAGCAAGAGACTCTCGGTGAGGAGTTGGCGAATGAGGCGCGGACGTTCGGCGCCCAATGCTGTGCGCACGGCAAATTCACCCCGCCGCTGGGATCCACGCGCGAGCAGGAGATTGGTAACATTCACACAAGCAATCAGCAGAACCAGCATCACCGCGCCGAGGATAGAGAGCAGCGCGGGCTTGACTCCGCGCGTTACGTCATCCTGCAACGAATCCACAATGAATCCTAATTTGAGGGATGCCCACGGAGGCCTGGGATACGCCGGCACCTGCGTGTTTGCAATCAGGTCAAGCTCTTGGCGTCCTTGATTAAGAGTGGAGTTCGAGCGCAGCCGCCCGACCATGTGCAAATGATGGCCCCACTCTCTGCTCTCCGCGGTGGAGACAGCCCAGTCGTATTGCAAGGGTGACCAGATCTCCGCAGTGGGAGCCAACACATCCTCAAATCCCGAGGGCATTACTCCGATCACCAAATAGGTGTCATCGTTTCCTCTCAGAAAACTCGCGTCTTCGGTGAGAGTGATCTGGCGGCCAATGACCGTGGGATCGCTTCCGAACTGGCGCTTCCATAGCCCGTCGCTGAGGATAGCGACCTTGGGGCCGTTGGGAATATCATCGGATGCCTGGAAGTCGCGTCCCAGAACGGGCGAGACGCCAAGAACGCGGAAGTAGGTTGAACTGACATTCTGTCCATTTAACCGCTGAGGCATGCCCGCCCCCGAACTGGTTGGTTGCCAGGATTTCATTACGGCAATTGAGCCAAAGTTGGCGGCCCGCTTTACCAGTTCGCGGTAAGTGCCAAATGTTATGCTCCCGCGCACGCCGCCGTCAGAGCGGTCCCAAATCATCAGAATGCGGTCGGCATGGGGATAGGGCAGCGGTTCAAACAGAATGGGGTTGACGGCGCTGAAAATCGCGGTGCAGGCGCCGATGCCCAGCGCAAGCGTAAGTACGGCCACGGCAGTGAAGCCGGGATTCTTGCGCAACATGCGGAAGCCAAAGCGGATGTCGCGAGAAAACTCCTGGATGTGATCTACTTTGCGGGCTTCACGACAGTCTTCCTTGAAAGATTCGGTCCCGCCAAATTCAATCCGGGCGGCGCGACGGGCTTCAGCCGGCGTCATGCCCGCAGCAATGTTTTCGGCGGATAGGCGCTCGATGTGGAAGCAGAGTTCTTCGTCCAGATCGCGCTCCACCGCATCCTTGTGGAGCAAGGAACGAAAACGAAGAGAGATTTTGCGAACCCAGCGCATGGCGGTTCCCCCCAAGTGGAATTCAGACTGTTCTCAGGACGACTCCGATCGCCTTGGACAGGCGATCCCAGTTTTTTTCTTCGCGCTGCAGGTATTTCTTTCCGTCTTTGGTCAGTGAATAATATTTCGCCCGGCGGTTGTTTTCCGATTCGCCCCATTCCGCGGTGATCCAGCCCTGCTGCTCCAAGCGGTGAAGGGCCGGATAGAGCGCTCCTTGGTTCACCTGCAAGATGTTTTTGGACACATCGCGGATGCGTTGGGCAATGGCCCAGCCGTGGATGGGCTCGGCGGCCATGGTTTTCAGGATCAAAAGATCCAGCGTGCCCTGGACGAGATCGGTCGGTTTGCTCAAAGCGCTCTCCCCTTAGTTACTGACAGTAACGAGGGGATTGTACCGGCGCTCCTGTCAATAAGCAAGGGGAAAGATTTTCTGCAAGGCATGGCCAATGTGGAGGAGGCATCACGAAAAGGAAAGATCTTACTGGAGCTTGGCGTATTCGGATTGGGCTTGTTTCAGGAGAGACAAATCGGTATCGGCGTCTTTCCAGGCACCCAGGAAATCTTGATAGGCAGTGCGGCTTTTTGCCTTATCGCCCTGCAACGCGTAGGCGCGAGCGAGGCCAAGCAGCGCGTAGGAGGTGAATGGCTCGGCAGGGTTAATGTTCTTCGGGCTGAGAATTCGTTGAAATTCCTGAACTGCATCAACTCCGCGGCCCGCCATCAGGAGAGCGCTTGCTCGCGTGTACATGGACTCCGGATTGCCACCATCATAAGGGATTGCAGATTTCATAAGTTCCACGGCTTTGTCCGCCTGGTTATGGTTCATGGCAATAATGGATCGGATCAATGGCGCGAAGATGTCTTGGATATTTTGATCTTCCGGGCGCTCCGCGGCGGCCTCTGCGACCAACTTTTCGGCCTTTTTGTCATCGCCAGAACGAGCATAGATGTCGGCCGCAGAGAGCATGAGAGTCGGAGTGTGAGCTTGCTTCAGGATGGCGTCCGCCTCTGATTTTGCGTCGTGCCCCCCTTGTTGCATGACCGTCAAGAGGGCCTCGGAAGCCATTGTGGATGGAATACTATCGCCGAGACCAATCTGTCGCGCTTTCACTTCTGCTTGAGCGATCAAATCATGTGCACGCCGCAACTGACCGTGGACAGCAGCCAGTCCGGCATCGCGCTGGAGGAGGTCATATATACCCTGGTCGTTCCCTCTTGCCAGCTCATCCTCTTTCGCCAGGGTGGCCTTGTCACCCTGGGCCAATGCGATCACCGCGAATTGTTCATGGATGAGAGGGCCACCGAGTTTCCGCTGCAGGGCAGTATTGAGAATTGACTTGGCGTCGTCCAAGCGGTTCATGGCCAAATAGT